>JADZCB010000064.1 GCA_020851775.1 Gammaproteobacteria bacterium | reverse complement strand
GACGGCATATCGGTGCTGTCGAAGCGCGAACTGAGCGGCGGTTGATCGCGCGTTCGCGTGCGACCGGCGCCGCGTCGCACTACACTGTGCGCGCCATGTCAGGGAATACGTTCGGAACACTCTTCACGGTCACCAGCGCCGGCGAAAGCCACGGCCCCGGGTACGTCGGGATCGTCGACGGCTGTCCGCCGGGGCTCGCTCTCGACGAATCGGATCTGCAGCGCGATCTCGACCGGCGCAAGCCCGGCCAGTCACGGCACACGACGCAGCGGCGTGAAGCCGACGCGGTGCGGATCATGTCCGGCGTGTTCGAGGGGCGCACGACCGGCACGCCGATCGGCTTCGTGATCGAGAACACTGATCAGAAGTCGAAGGACTATGCCGCGATCCAGGACGCCTTCCGTCCCGGTCACGCCGACTACCCGTATCTGCACAAGTACGGCCTGCGCGATCACCGCGGCGGTGGACGTGCGTCCGCCCGCGAAACCTGCGTGCGCGTCGCCGCGGCCGGCATCGCGAAGAAGTGGCTGCGCGAACGTTATGGCATCGTCATCCGCGGCTACCTCGCCCAGCTCGGCCCGCATACGCTCGACTGCGTCGATCTCGCAGCAGTCGACGGCAATCCGTTCTTCTGTGCCGACCCCGCGCGCGTGCCCGGGCTCGAAACCTACATGGACGCCTTGCGCAAATCGGGTGATTCCGTCGGCGCGCGAGTGAACGTGGTCGCGAGCGGTACGCCGCCAGGCTGGGGTGAGCCGGTGTTCGATCGGCTCGATGCCGACATCGCGAAAGCGATGATGGGCATCAATGCCGTCAAAGGGGTCGAGATCGGTGATGGTTTTCGTGCGGCGGGCCAACTCGGAACCGAGCATCGCGACGAATTGACGCCGACGGGTTTTGCGTCGAACCATGCCGGCGGGATCCTGGGCGGCCTGTCGACGGGACAGGACATCGTCGTCGGCATCGCGTTGAAACCGACCTCGAGCATCCGCGTGCCGGGCCGTACGGTCGACAGCCGCGGCGCGGCGACCGAGGTCGTCACGCTCGGGCGCCACGATCCCTGCGTCGGCATCCGCGCGACCCCGATCGCCGAGGCCATGCTCGCGCTGGTGCTGATGGATCACGCGTTGCGCCACCGCGCGCAGAACGCGGACGTCCGGCCCGGCCTGCCGGACATCGCACGCCGCGGCTGACGGTGGCCTGGACGGCGCCCGCCGATCCTGCCGGCGACGCCGCCGCGTCGGTGGTCCTGCGCGAACTGGCCGACAGCATTCGTGCGAGTGCCGCCGCCAGCAGTCCGCTCGCGATCGTCGGGGGCGGCACCAAGACCGCGCTGATCGATCCACTCGTGGGCACGCCGCTGCCGATGTACCGCTATCGCGGTGTCCTCGCCTATGAACCGGCCGAACTCGTCATCGAAGCACGCGCCGGCACGCCACTCGCAGAAATCGAAGCACTGCTCGCTGCGCACGGCCAGATGCTCGCATGTGAGCCGCCGCGTTGCGGCCCGGCGTCGACAATCGGTGGCGTCGTCGCGGCAGGCTTGTCGGGGCCGGCACGACCCTGGGCCGGCGCGCTGCGCGATCTGGTACTCGGGGTCGGTCTGTTGTCGACGAGCGGCGAACTGCTCCGCTTCGGAGGCCGCGTGATGAAGAACGTCGCCGGCTACGACGTCTCACGTCTCGTCTGCGGCGCCTGGGGCACGCTCGGGCCGATTGCGACAGTCGCGCTGCGCGTCGCGCCGCGCCCGGAACGCTGCCTGTCACTGCGCTGGTCGCTCGCTGCCGACGAGGCCCGGCGGCGGATGCTCGAACTCTCCCGCGCGCCGTGGCCGCTCACCGGTGTCGTCTACGACGGTGAATATCTGCGCGTACGACTCGCCGGCACGATGCCGGCGGTCGGCGACGCGTGCGTGCGTCTCGCGCCCGCCGCGATCGACGATGATGATGCATGGTGGCTGGCGCTACGCGATTTGCGTGTGGTCGGCTGCATGCTGGGAACGCCGTTATGGCGGGTGTCGGCGCCTCCAGCCGCGACCATCGACGCGCAACCGATGCGCGAACTCATCGACTGGGGCGGCGCACAGCGCTGGTGGACCGGCACGGCGCTCGCCGCGACGGACCTCCATGCCCGGGTCCACGCCGCGGCCGGGACCCAGGCGCATGCCCAGCCGATGTTCGCCGCGCCGCGCGCCGATCAGCCGCCGCTGTCGCCGGTCCAGCGCACGCTGCAGCGGCGGCTGCGATCCGCCTTCGATGCCGATCGTCTGTTCAATCGCGGCTGCAGCCGCGTCGCCGACTGAACATGCGCGCACGCCTGCAACAAACCGTGCTTGCGACGAAGCCTGGCCGCGAGGCGGAAACGATCCTGCGTAGCTGCGTCCACTGCGGATTCTGCAACGCGACCTGTCCGACGTATCAGCTTCTCGGCGATGAGCGCGATGGGCCACGCGGCCGCATCTACCAGATCAAGTCGCTGCTGGAAGGACTGCCGGTCACCACCGAGACCGCGACGCATCTCGACCGTTGCCTGACCTGCCGTGCCTGCGAGACCACCTGTCCGTCCGGCGTGCAGTACGGCCGCTTGATTGATTACGCGCGACCTCTGATCGAGGACGCGGTGCCGCGAGCGCCTCGCGATCGGTTCCAGCGCTGGCTGCTGCGCAAGCTCGTGCCTTCGCGCGCGTTCGCGCCACTGCTCGCCGCCGGTCGTGCCGTCCGCGCGCTGCTGCCTCGCGCGGTGCGCGATCAGGTGCCGAAGGCGCGTGCCGCCGGCGACTGGCCGTCGGCGCGCCACGCGACCCGCTGGCTCGCTTTCGATGGCTGTGTCCAGCAAGCTGCGCGGCCGTCGATCAATGCGGCGGCGGCGCGGGTCTTCGATCGCGCGGGACTGTCGTTGGTACGCGTGCAAGGCGCGGGCTGCTGTGGCGCACTCGCGCATCATCTCGGTGCGCATGCGGAAGCGCTGGAATGTGCCCGCCGCAATATCGACGCCTGGGCCGCGGCGCTCGCGGGCGGTGCCGCCGGTATTTTTTGTGCGTCGAGCGGCTGTTCAGCGATGCTGAAAGACTATGGGCGTCTGCTCGCCGACGATCCGGTTTACGCCGGGCGTGCCGAGCATATCGCCGCGCACGTCCGGGATGCGACGGAGTTCGGCGCCGAGCTCCGCCTCGCAGGCGCGGTCGGCGTGCGCGTTGCGGTACAGGCACCTTGCTCCTTGCAGCACGGACTGCGGGGCACCGGCCGTCTCGAGGCAGCGCTCACCGCCGCAGGCTGTGACGTGTTCACACCGGCCGATGCACATCTGTGCTGCGGCTCGGCCGGCAGTTACTCACTGCTGCAGCCCGCGCTCGCGGGCGCCTTGCGCACACGCAAGCTGGAGCAGCTCGCGGTCGGTGCGCCGGCCGTGATCGCGAGCGCGAACATCGGCTGCCTGCTGCATCTGGAGGCCGCGTCGGATATTCCGGTGCGGCACTGGCTCGAGATCGTCGATCACTTGCAGTCGACGCGAGGCGCGCCGGCGCATTTCGACTGAGCATGCGTACCGGCCGGAAACGACAACGCCCGCACGAGGCGGGCGCTCGTCGGGCAGGCGCTCGGGATTTCAGTAGACCTTCAGCACCGCTGCATCGTCGGCGGCCGATTCGGCCTCGTCCTGATCGATGTAGTCGTCGATGTCGTCGGTCGGGGGATTGCCGTCGTAGATCTTGAACTCGCGCTGCTGGCGGTACGCTTCGCGCACGAAGGTGTAGGGATCGAGCGCCGCCTGATCGCGGATGTTGCTCGCTTCGAGCAGATTCGCGCGCGCATTGATGGCGTTGATCGCTCCGAGCGGAATCGTCACCACCGGATTCAGATAGGTCAGCGGATTCAGCGCCATCGCCGATCCGATGTTCGGCAGGTCGCGCAGCGAGTTCGGTCCCATCAGCGGCAGCACCATGTAGCGGCCTTCACCGGCGCCCCATTTGCCGATCGTCTGGCCGAGGTCTTCGTCGTGGGCCGGCATGCCGAGGCCCGTCGCCGGATCGAACAGACCACCGACACCGACCGTGCTGTTGACGACGAAGCGACCGGTGTCCGACGCGAAGTCGCCGAGCTTGCCTTGCAGCAGATCGTTGGCGATGACGTTGAGGTAGCTGACGTTGTCGAAGAACTTCGTGACACCCGAGCGCACCGGTTGCGGCGTCACTTTCACGTAGCCCTTCGCGATCGGTGTGAAAAAGTTGCGATCGATTGCGTCGTTGAAGTTGTAGAACGGACGATTCACGCCTTCCCACGGATCCGACGGGTCCCGGGTGGCATTGGAGCTGGCACAGCCCGACAGGAGGGCGATGCAGCCGAGGGCCAGCAGCCCCCGCATGGTCGTGGTTCGAGGGGTTTGTGGCATGGTGCTGTTACCCGGCTTGCTGGCGAAACGGCTCATTTCAGGTTGTCGCGACGGTGCTTGTGCGGCCCGATCCGGCGAGCGCTGGCGCGAGTTGCCGCTCAGGTTCTGGCCGCCGCGTATGATGCAATTTTTGCATTCAATTTAGCAATAAGAGCGTCAATGCCCTCCTTTGCTATAACGGCGCCGTACTCCGATCGCTTGAGCGCGAGATCGGATACGCCGTCGGCAATGACGTTGACGATGCGCCACTTGCCATCGCGCTGATTCAACACATAGTTCAGCGATACGGCCTTGCCATCGCTTTTGACGATTTGGGTCTTCACGAGCGCGGCATTTTTCTTCACTTCTTCGCTGAGCGTCGTGAAGATTTCGCCCGCATAGCCGTCGAAATTGTCGGCATAGGTCGCCGCGCTGAGCCCGGCGAAAGTCGTCACGAAGCGCTCGCGCGTGTCTGCCGCAAAGCCTTTCCAATGACGCCCGGTCACGACCCGTCCGATGGTTTGAAAATCGAACGTGCGCTCGAGTACGGGCGCCACCGTCTGCACGCGGCCTTCGCGACCGAGCGTCGCGGCGTCCTTCATCATCGTCAGCAGCGTTCCATGCAGCTTCTCGACGACCGCCGTAGGTCCGTCGGCGGCGAGCGCGGCACGGGCAAAGAGGCAGCAGCAGAACAGCGTCAGCAGGTGGGCGCCGACGCGCGGTCTGGGTAGCGGACAAGGCTGGTTCATCTGCATCCTTTCGGCAGGCGGCATCGCAGGGTGCCGTCACACATCGTATACGCGGTTCTTCCAGCGCGAGCGTTCGCCGTGCAGGAAGCGCCACGCAGAAGTCCATGTCATCGCGAGGTACATCGTCGCCGCGACTGGCAGGCTGAAGGCCCACGCCCAGTGCCGGTCATAGTAGCGCAGGACCGGCAGGTAGCTCGCCGTCATCGCAGCCAGTGCGACGACGGCCGGCAACTTTACCGCCATACCCGACGCTGCGAGCCCCAAGACCGGGACAACGAAGACGAGAATCAGCAGCAAGGTGCACAGGGCGAGCAGCGCCGGCGAGTAACGCAACTGCGTGTACGCCGTGCGCGCGACCATGTTCCAGATCGCCGCGAGCGATTCGTACGGGCGTGACGCCCGCACGTCGCGCGAGAGGCCGAGCCAGGTCCGGCCACCGGCATTCTTGACGATGCGGGCGAGCGTGCAGTCGTCGATCAGCGCCGTGCGCAACGCTTCGAAGCCACCGATCCCGCGCAGGCGCTCGCGGCGGATGAGGATGCAGCCGCCGGCGGCTGCGGCCACGAGGCGCCGGTCGGAGTTCGCGAGCGCGAAGGGATAAAGCATCTTGAAGAAATAGATGAAGGCCGGGATCAGCAGCTTCTCCCACGGCGTCTGCATCGAGAGTGCGGCCATCACCGAGACCAGATCGCGTTGCTCGTCGACGAGTTTCGCGACCAGCGTCGCGACGATGCCGGGTTCGAGTGCGATGTCTGCATCGAGCAGCAGCACGAACTCGGTGTCGACCTGTGCGAGGCCCTGATGCAGCGCCCACAATTTGCCTGACCAGCCGGGTGGTGGACGTTGTCCGTCGAGTACCGTCAGCCGCGGTAGTCCGAGCCCGCGGGCGAGCGCGCCGGTGCCGTCGCCACTTTCGTCGTCGATCAGGACGATGCGCGCGAGCGGACCCTGGGCGGCGACCCGGCGCAACGTATCGGTGATCGTGGCCGCCTCGTTGCGCGCCGGGATCAGGACGGTGATGTGGCCCAGTTCGGCGCGACTCGCATCGGCCGCTCGCGCCGCGATGCGTTCGCGCGTATCCCAGGGCCGCCACGGCAGCGCGAGAATCGCAAGCCAGATCAGCGCGGCTGCGGATACCCACCAGAACATCGGCGCAGGTGTGGCGGCGCAGCGCGCGTCTCAGGCGACGCGCTTGCTGCTCGCGCAGGCGGCGGCTGGTGCGACCAGACCGGCCGGCAACTGCGGTGATTTCGTGGCGATCGGCTCGTCGTAGAGAAACGGCACTTCGGGCGCCATCGGGCCGTCGAGCCGCGGCCCGGACAGCGCGACCTTCGCGGCGCGCAGTGGATGCCTGAAGGTGTCTTCGACGGCCGTCATCTCGTAGCCGCAATGCATCATGCAGTTTGCGCACTTCGGATTGATGCCGGTTCCGTACTTCGACCAGTCCGTGTCCTCCATCAGCGACTTGAAGCTCGCCGCGTATCCTTCGCCGACGAGCAGGTAGCACGGCTTTTGCCAGCCGAAAACGTTGCGCGTGACGGCGCCCCACGGCGTGCAGTGATAGGTCTGGTTGCCGGCGAGGAAATCGAGATACAGCGGCGACTGGTTGAAGCGCCACTTGCGGCCCTTGCCCAGCTTGAACAGATCACGGAACAACTGCTTGCTCGCACCCCGCTTCAGGAATACGTCCTGGCGGGGGGCGCGCTCGTAGCTGTAGCCCGGTGCGACGGTCACGGCCTCGACGTCGAGTTTCATCATCTCGTCCATGAACTCGGCGATTTCCGGCGCCGTCTCGCCCTGGAACAACGTGCAGTTGACGGTCACACGGAAGCCGCGCGCCCGCGCCTCACGGATGACTTTGACGCACTTCTCGTGGACGCCTTCGCGGCACACGGAGGCATCGTGGCGGTGCTTGTTGCCATCGAGATGGATCGAGAAGGTCAGATACGGTGACGGCGTGTACTCGTCCATCTTGCGTTCGAGCAGGAGGGCATTGGTGCACAGATAGACGAACTTCCTGCGTTCGATGAAACCGCGCACGATCTGGGGCATCTCCTTGTGGATCAGCGGCTCGCCGCCGGCCACGGAGACCACGGGGGCACCGCATTCGTCGACCGCCCGCATGCAGTCGTCGAAGGACAGGCGCTGGTCGAGGATTTCATCCGGGTAGTCGATCTTGCCGCAGCCCGCACAGGCGAGGTTGCAGCGGAAGAGGGGCTCGAGCATCAGCACCAGGGGATATTTTTTCACCCCGCGGAGTTTGTTGCTGATGATGTACCGAGCGACGCGATACTGTTGTATCAAAGGAACACTCATGCCTTGCGGGCCCTCTTGCTGACAGTGGAAACCACTTTTGTATCAAGGGATTGCCGATCCCGTCGGCGGCGCATCTTACGCGATTGTTCTGGCCACAGGAAGGGCAGGAAGCTTGCAAGCCCCAGGCGCCAAACCCATAATCCCACGCCCGCAATACCCGTTCGCGCCACCCCGGTCCGCCGGTCGCGCGTTTAACACATGACCGATCCAAAACAGTATCCGCTGCTCTCGCGGATCGAATCTCCGCAGGACCTGCGGCAGCTTCCCGAAGCGCAGCTCGAACAGGTCGCGCGGGAAGTGCGGGCTTTCCTCCTCGAGTCGGTCAGCCAGAGCGGCGGACACTTCGCGGCAGGCCTCGGTACCGTGGAGCTCACGGTCGCGCTGCATTACCTCTACCACACGCCAGAGGATCGCATCGTGTGGGACGTCGGCCATCAGGCTTACCCGCACAAGATTCTCACCGGGCGTCGCGATCGCATGCGGACGATTCGCCAGTATCAGGGGCTCGCGCCGTTCCCGAAGCGCGAGGAGAGCGTCTACGACACGTTCGGCGTGGGACATTCGAGCACGTCGATCAGCGCCGCGCTGGGCATGGCCATCGCGGCGCGCCAGACCGGCAGCCGCCGGCGGGCGATTGCCGTCATCGGCGACGGCGGTCTGACCGCGGGTCTCGCGTTCGAAGCGCTGAATCATGCGGGGGACATCGGGGCCGATCTGCTCGTCATCCTCAACGACAACAACATGTCGATTTCGCCGAATGTCGGCGCGCTGTCGAACCGTTTCGCGCAATTGCTGTCGGGCAAGCTCTACACGACGGTCCGCGAAGGCAGCAAGAAAGTGTTGTCGCAGATGCCGAGCGTATGGGAGCTGGCACGCCGCGCCGAGGAACACGTCAAGGGGCTCGTCATGCCCGGCACGCTGTTCGAGGAATTCGGCTTCAACTACATCGGGCCGATCGACGGCCACCATCTGCCGACGCTGCTGTCGACACTGCGCAATCTGCGCGAGCTGAGCGGCCCGCAGTTCCTGCACATCATCACCCGCAAGGGCAAGGGATATGCGCCGGCAGAGGAGGATCCCGTCAAGTATCACGGCGTGTCGCCGTTCGACCCGCAGATCGGTATCCAGCCGTCGAACAAGCCGGCCAAGCCGCATTACAGCGACATTTTCGGCGACTGGATCTGCGACATGGCGAAGCTCGACAAGCGCCTGATCGGCATCACGCCGGCGATGCGCGAAGGATCCGGTCTCGTGCGCTTCGAACGCGAACATCCGGACCGTTATTTCGACGTCGCAATTGCCGAACAGCATGCGGTGACGGTCGCGGCCGGCATGGCCTGCGACGGCCTGAAGCCAGTCGTCGCGATCTACTCGACCTTCCTGCAGCGTGGCTACGATCAGGTCGTCCACGATGTCGTCACCCAGAACCTGCCCGTGCTTTTCGCGCTCGACCGTGCCGGTTGCGTCGGTGCCGACGGGCCGACCCACAACGGCAGCTTCGACGTGTCGTTCCTGCGCTGTCTGCCGAACATGCTGCTGATGGCGCCTGCCGACGAAAACGAATGCCGGCAGATGCTCTACACCGGTTTCGTGCACGACGGCCCTGCCGCCGTGCGCTACCCGCGCGGCAGCGGCCCGGGAGTCGCGATCGAAAAGGAAATGACGGCGCTGCCGCTCGGCAAGGCCGACGTGAGGCGCCAAGGGCGACGCGTCGCACTGCTCGCGTTCGGCAGCCTGGTACCGCTTGCCCAGGATGTCGGCGACAAGCTCGATGCGACCGTCGTCAACATGCGGTTCATCAAACCGCTCGACGAAGCGCTGGTGCTCGACCTGGCACAGACCCATGACCTGCTCGTCACGCTCGACGAGAACACGATCCAGGGTGGCGCCGGCGGCGCCGTGACCGAAGCGCTCGCCGCGAACGGCATGGCGTGCCATGTGCTGCACCTGGGTCTGCCGGACAGCTTCCTTCAGCACGGCGCGCGCGAGGACATGCTGCGCGAAGCGGGTCTGACGATCGAACAGGTCGAAGCGACCGTGCGCCGTCATCTCGAACGGGCAAGCGGCGAACGGACGTTGAAGAGCGTCGGCTGAGATCGGTCCGGGCAGTTCAGAACGCGTCCGTCGTCGGCGCGTTCAGAAGCGCCGGGCCCGCAACGGGCTTTAGGGTTCTTGGTGCGCGAGTTCGGCGTCGAGCGCATCGAGCAGGCGCGCGAGATCGTCGTCGCCGATATCCCCCATCGCCGAAATGCGGAATATGCCGCTGGCAAGCTTGCCTTGTCCCGCGTAAATCACGAAACCGCGCGCCTTGAGCCCGTCGTGGAGCGCCTGATAGCCGCAGCCGGGCGGGAGCTTGTACGCCCGCAGCACGCACGACGACGCTGCCGGTGCCAGCAGCGGCTCGACGCCGAGCGAGAGCATCTTGTCGCAGATCGCTGCCTGCCGCGAACGATAGCGTGCGCGGCGCGCGGTCCAGCCGCCTTCGTCGAAGAATTCGGCAAGCGCTGCGTCGAGCGCGTAGAACGTCTGCACCGACTGCGTGAACGGCGTGCCGCCGCCGTCCTGGTTCGCGAGATACGCATCGAGGTCGAGATAGAGCGTGCGCTTCGTCGCGTGGGCCGCGAGCGCCGCACGCCGCGCGACGACGAAGGACGTGCCCGGCACACCATGCAGACACTTGTTTGCGGTCGCCGCGCAGGCCGCGATCGGCCAGTGCGTGAAATCGATGAATTCCGCGCCGAAGCTGCTCACCGTGTCGAGCAACATCTGAACACCGTGCTCTTGGCACGCCGCCGCGAGCGGGGCCAGATCGTTCAGGCGGCCGGTGGTCGTCTCGTGATGGACGGCTGCGACGTGCGTGATGTCGGGATTCGTGCGCAGCGCGGCGTCGACGCTGGCGACATCGATGCCGCCCTGCCAGTCGGAGACCGCGGCGAGCGTGGCGATCCCATGGCGCTCGGCTATCTGGCGGATGCGCTCACCGTAGACGCCGTTCTCGGCGACCAGCAGCGTGCCACTCCGCGGCACCAGGCTCGAGATCATCGCTTCGACCGCCGCCGTGCCGGAACCCGTGAGCAGGATCGATGCCCAGTCCTCGGCCTGGAGTCCGTAGACGGCGAGCAGACCTTCGCGTATCGAGTGCTGCAGCGTTGCGAACTCCGGCTCGCGATGACAGAGATCCGGCTTCAGCAGTGCCTCGCGCACGCGCGCGCTGAGCGTGACCGGGCCCGGATTCAGCAGGATCTGGCGCATGGCGGAAGTCACGCCCGGCTCGCGAGATGAAGCATCAGGCGACGGGCGACTTCCGCGGGCGCCACGGTCGGACGCGGCAGATCGGCGAGCGTGCCGGTGCGGATTTTCAGATGCAGCAAGCCGGCGCCTCCATGCCGGGAACGTGCCAGAAAGGTGTCCACATCCTCGACACCCTGGCCGCGCCACGCAGCGGCGTAGCCGGCGGCGTGCGCGATGCCGGCAAAATCGACGTGGCGGCTGACCGTCGCCTGCGCGCCGGTCGAGTCATGCGCTTCGTTGTCGAGCACGACATGCGAGAGATTCGGCGGACCGTAGGCGCCCAGCGTCGCAAAATTGCCCATGCGCATCAGTGCGGCACCGTCGCCATCGACGACGACGACGTGCCGGTCGGGACGCGCGAGCGCGAGCCCCAGGCCCAGTGATGATGCACAACCCATCGAGCCGACCATGTAGAGGTGGTTTGCACGATCAGCGAGGGCATAGAGTTCGCGCCCGGTGAAGCCGGTCGTCGCGATGACGATCGACTCCTCGATCGGGGTCGCTGCAATCACGCGTTCGAGCGCCGCGGCACGCAACGGACGTCTGTCGGCAGCATCGGCGAGGGTGCCACGCGGGGCGGCCGGCACCGGCCGCGCGGGCGCCGGTCGATTCGCCAGCGGATGAGCTGCCACCGCGCCCTTCTGCATCACGAGTGCATAGGGCCGCGATTCACGCGCGATGTAATCGCCGGCGCGGGCGAGTACTGGCGCGATGTCGTCCTCGCACGCCGGAAAATCCTCCCACGGGATGCACATCGTCTCGAACATTCGGCCCGTGATCCGACCCATCAGTTCGTGCTGTGGCTCATCGTGCACGCCCGGTGCCCCGCGATGCGTGCAGATCACGAGGAGCGGAATGCGGAACACGTGCGTCAGCGAGGTCAGAGGGCTGACGGCATTGCCGAGCCCGGAGTTCTGCATCATCGCGACCGCCGGTTTCCCGCCGAGCGCAGCGCCGGCGGCAGCGGCGACCGCGTCGCCTTCGTTCGCCGACGAGAGGTAGACGAGGCTGTCGTCACCGATCACATGGTTGATGAACGGTGTCAGGAACGAGCAGGGCACGCCCGCATACCAGGTGTAGCCGGCGTCGCGCGCCGCGGCGACGAAACTCTGTGCGTCGATCATGGAGAGCCCGCTTCGATATCAATGGCTGCCGGCGGCGAAATCGCCGGCGTCGGCGAGATCCTGCACCGAATTCACGTCCAGCCAATGCCCATGCACGTACCACACGTGCACCGGTTTGCCGGCCGTGACGAGATGATTCAGCAGATCGAGGAGGCTCAAGCGCGTGAAATCCGCTCGTGCACTCAGCGCGTCGAGCGCTTCCGTGAGCCAGACGCGGCCTTCACCGCGAAAGCGCACCATGCCGATCCAGCGGCCGTCTGCAGCACGTCCCGCTTCTCGCGCCTGCGGCGCGATGTGTTCGAGTCGCACGGCTTTTCCCCAGGTCGAGCGATCATCGGGCTCGCTGCAATAGGCGAAATCGCCGGAGATCCCGGCCGTCGCTTCGTTGGAGTCGACGACGATCATCACGGCGGCGTCGCTCTCGACGAGATCACGCAGGATGTAGCTCCTGAACAGCACGTCGCCGTAGACGATGACCATGTCGTCGGCGAAGGCCTCGCGCGCGCAGGCCAGCGACGCGAGTTCGCCCGTCGAGTCGTGCGCGCGATTGACCAGCAGCTTGATGCCCTGCACGTCGATGCTCTCGGCCTTGT
>JADZCB010000063.1 GCA_020851775.1 Gammaproteobacteria bacterium | reverse complement strand
GAGCGCTTCGCCGGCACGACCGCGACACTGACGCTCGCCGGCTTCATCGTGCTGACGACGGCGTGGGGCGCGCATCAGGCGGGCCATGCGCTGAGCGATGAACTGAGCGAGCGCACCTGGGATCAGCAGCGCATGTCGGCGTTGACGCCGTGGGCGATGACGTGGGGCAAGCTGGTCGGCGCGACCGCGCTGCCCTGGCTCGCCGGCGGCAGCGCACTCGTGCTGCACGCCATCGCCGCGTCTCGCGACGCGCTCGCCTGGAAGCTCGGGCTCTACGTCGGTGGCACGCTGCTGATCCATGCGCTCGCCCTGTTCGGTGCGCTTTTGATGCTGCAGCGGCGCACACAGGGCCGCACGCCGCTCGTGCTGCGCGTCGTCGGCGGGCTGCTCGCCGGTGTCATGGTCTATGCGTTCTTCCAGCGTGAGCGCGGCAGCCTCGAGTGGTGCGGCCGGACTTGGCAGACGCTGCCGTTCGTCGTCGCCGTCGTCGCCCAGGCGGGGGCCTGGACCTTGCTCGGTTGCCAGCGTCTGATGAGCGAAGAACTGCAGTGGCGCACGCTGCCGTGGGCACTGCCCGGCTTCGTGGTGTGGGCCGGCCTGCTGGGCGGCGGATTCTTCATCGGCACCGATACGCCGCATCACGCGACCATCGGCATCGTCGGCAGCTTCGCCGTCGCGATCGGCCTCGTCGCCGCGTACTTCGCGGCCTTCGCGCTGCGTACCGATGCGATGCTGCCGCGCCGGCTGTCCGTCGCCGCCGGCCGTGGTGACTGGACGCGCGTCGCCACGCTGCTGCCGGCGTGGCTCGTCGCGCTTCTTTGCGCGGCCATCGCCGCCGTGATCGTCCAGTTCGCGGGCACCGGCATGGGTGCCGTGTTTGCCGTCGTCGACCCGCGCACGACGGTGCTCGCGCTGCTCGCCGCCGCCGTGCGCGATCTGTTCGTCGTGCACGCGATCGGCTCGAGCGTGCGTGAGGATCGCGGCGAGCTCGTCGCGCTGTCCTACCTCGCCCTCGTCTACTGGCTGGTGCCGGGAATTCTGCTGCTGGCCGGCGCACATGCGCTCGGCGCGCTGCTCACGCCGCTGCCGTGGGTGCTGCCGGCACGTGCGCTGCCGGTGCTCGCGTTGCAGGCGGTCGGCGCGATCGGTCTCGCATGGTGGGCGTGGACGCGCCGCGTGCGCCCCGTCACTGCAGGAGCCGGTGTCCGATCCTGAAGCCCATCACGTAGGCCCCGGTCGCCGCCCCGACGGAACTGAGCACGAAGACGAGCAGCGTCCGCGCGACCCGATTGCGCCACCACCCGCGCCAGTGCGCGGTATCGGCACGCAGATGCGTCAGATCGCCGACCGTCGGGCGTCTGATCCAGGCCTCGACCAGGGCCGTGACGAAGCCAATTCCGATCGCCGGATGCAGCGTCGTCAGCGGCGCACCGGCGATCGCGGAGACGACGGTCAACGGATGGCCGCCGGCGACAAGCGTGCCGAGCGCCGACAGACCGCCGGTGTAGACGATCCAGTCGCGCACGAGCGCCCACCCGAGTGCCGGATTGCGCACGAAGCCGATGCCGATGCCGACGACGATGAACAACGCGAACAGCCACGGCAGCGCCTGCGTCCAGCGCGACGGCGCCGGTATTGCCGACAGCGTCGTGAGCGTCTGCGCCGGCGAGCGGTCGCGGGCCGTGAGGATCGCGGCCATGCCGAGCAGATGGGCGGCGCCGATGACGACGAGAATGCGCTGGTGCCCGGCGGCGACGAGCTGCTCGATGCGCGCCGCCATGAAGCGATCGCGCTCCGCGACGAGCGGTTCATAGATCGCCGGCGCCCGGTTCGCGAACTGCGCGAACGTCGCCTCGAGCAGATCGTCCTGTTTCAGCCGCTCGACGCCGTCCGCGTCGAGTTCCTCGGGCGCCAGCACACTCGCCAGCAAGCCGGTGAACAGATACGCGCGTTTCCACCACGGCACGTTGCGGTAGATCCGCTTCAGCGTGATGCCGACATCACGGTCGACGAGCGCGAGCTCGATGCCGCGCGCGGCCGCGCCGTCGATCGCCGCACGCATTTCGGCGCCAGGCTCGGTGCCGAGCTGCTCGGCAATCCGGGCCTGGAACGCACCGAGCGCCAGCGTCGCCGTGATCATCGGCGCCTGACCGTCGCGAATGACCTGGAACAGATCGAGCCGCGCGAGTGCGGTCGGATCGGCGATGGCGCGATGCCGCCCGCCACAGAGTTCGACGGCGACGCAATCGTAAGCGCCGTCGGCGATCTCGCGCGCCACCGCTTCCGCGCTGGTTTTCGACACGTGCGCGGTCCCGAACAGACGCACGGTGGTGCGATCGAGGTGCAAATCCCGGATCGGCTGGGCGGCAGTGATGTCGGACATGTCTGACGCTTCGAACAACGGCAAGCCGCAGTATACGGAGATGGATTCAGGACGCGTTAAGCGCATCGCCCGCATGCTGCATGCGGGTCGAAACGATCGCATGGCCGCGGCAGGAGCCCGGCAGTCGTGCCCTGGAGGTCGACATGAAGAAACTCATCCGCCACACGTTGTCGTTGCTGCTGCTGGCGTCGTCCGGCCTGCCGTTCGCGGCCGGGGCTGGAGGCGGCACCATGCAGCCGGTTCACGGTGCCTACTACGGCCCGCCGGCGTATTCGCGTCCCTATCCGTATGCCTATGCGCCCCGCCCGTATTACGCGCCGCCGGCCTACGGTTACCGCTACGGGCGTGGCGGTTATGCACATCGCAACCACGACTGGCATCGTCACCGCGGCTGGCGGGGTGACAACGGCTGGCGCGGCCGCGGCGGCTGGAACAGCGGCTACGGTGGCTATGGAGGCTATGGCGGTCCGCGCAGCGGCTTCTCGTTCTACTTCTCGGATTGATCCGGCCGGCGCCGGCACGGCGCAGGCACTGATCTCGCGCGCCGGGGACGCAATCCCCGGCCCTCTCCGGCGGCGTCGCGGCGTCCAACCCCGCGGCGGCGTCGCTTCCTTCACGCCACGCGTCCCTCGCCCGTGGCCATCGCCACGGGAGCCCCGTAGAATCCGCCGTCCCGACCGGCACGCGACGACGCGGTGACCGGTTGCCCAGCAACCGATCCGCCTCGTTCAGCGCCGTGTCCAATCCCAAGACCCCGTCCCTGAATCCTGCGCAGCGCGAAGCCGTGCGCCACGTCGACGGTCCGCTGCTCGTGCTCGCCGGTGCCGGCAGCGGCAAGACGGGCGTGATCGCACGCAAGATCGCGCATCTGATCGACGTCCATGCGGTCGCACCGGATCGGATCTGCGCGATCACGTTCACCAACAAGGCCGCGCGCGAGATGAAGGAACGCGTGACGCCGCTGTTGCCGAAAGGCACGAAGGCGAAGCCGTGGATCTCGACATTCCACACCCTGGGCCTGCGGATCCTGAAGGACGAGTTCGCCGGCGTCGGCTATCGCCCCCGCTTCACGCTGTTCGACGCGCGTGATGCCGAAGGCGTGATCGCGGAGATCGCGCGGCGTGAGTTCGGCTCGACGAGCTTCGATGTGCGCGCACTGCACGGCCGCATCTCGAACTGGAAGAATGCGTTGACCGATCCGCCGGCGGCACGGGCCGAGGCCGTCGAGCCGCAGGCGAAAGCCGCGGCCGTCTGCTACGCGCAGTACGCGCAGGCGCTGCGCGCCTACAACGCCGTGGATTTCGATGATTTGATCACGCTGCCGGTGACGCTCCTGCGCGGCGATCGCGATGCGCTGATCCGCTGGCAGGCACAACTGCGGTGGCTGCTCGTCGACGAATACCAGGACACCAACCTCGCGCAGTACGAGCTCGTCAGGCTGCTCGCGCAGGACAGCGGCCGGCTCACGGTCGTCGGCGACGATGATCAGTCGATCTATGCGTGGCGCGGCGCCCGTCCCGAAAATCTCGCCGCACTGACGCGCGATTTTCCGCGCCTGAAGGTCATCAAGCTCGAACAGAACTACCGCTCGACGGGCGTGATCCTGAAGGCCGCGAACACGCTGATCGCGCACAACCCGCACGTCTTCGACAAGCGGCTGTGGAGCGAACGCGGTCACGGCGAGAAGATCCGCATCCGCGCGCTGTCCGACGAACTCTCCGAAGCGGAGGCGGTCGCCAATCAGATCGCGCACGAACGGCTGGTCGGCGGCCGCCCGTTCAAGCACTTCGCGATCCTGTTCCGCAGCAACTACCAGGCCCGCGCGTTCGAACACGCGCTGCGCGAACGCGACATCCCCTACGTGCTGTCCGGCGCGCGTTCGTTCTTCGATTCGACCGAAGTCAAGGATGCCGTCTGCTACCTGCGGCTGCTCGCCAATCCCGACGACGACAACGCGTTGCTGCGCATCGTCAACAGCCCACGTCGCGGCATCGGTACCTCGACGATCGAAGCCCTGGTCAAAACGGCGTCGACGACGCAGACGAGCCTCGTCGCCGCCATCGACAGCATGGCGTTCGCCACGGCCGTGCCGGCGCGCAGCCTCAAGCCCGCGCGCGAGTTCGCGCAATGGATCGCGCACCTGCACCAACGCACGGACGACGAACCGCCGGCAGCGCTGCTGAAGACGCTGCTGAACGACGTCGGCTACCAAGACTGGCTCTTGGCGACCAGTGACAACGAACAGGATGCGCTGCGCCGCTGGAGCAATGTCTGCGAACTGCTGGCGTGGGTCGGGCGCATCGCCGAGCAGGACGAGGGTCGGACGATCAGTGATGTCGTCGCCGCGCTGACGCTCTACGACATCGTCGATCGTCAGGAGAGCGAGGACGATCGCGACTGCGTCGCGCTGATGACGCTGCACGCGGCGAAGGGGCTCGAGTTCCCGCACGTCTTCCTCGTCGGCTTCGAAGAGAACCTCCTGCCACACCGATCGAGCATCGAGGCGGACACAATCGAGGAGGAACGCCGGCTCGCGTATGTCGGCATCACGCGGGCCGAGCAGTCGCTGTCGGTGTCCTATGTCAAGACGCGCCGTCGCTTCGGCAAGCTCGAGGAATGCCAGCCGAGCCGCTTCCTCGACGAACTGCCGCGCGAGGAGTTGCGCTTCGATGACGCCGGCGGCAACGCCGAGGAAAACCGCAGCAAGGGTCGCTCGACCCTCGCCCAGTTGCGCGGCCTGCTGCAGGCCGACTGACGCGGTGTCGCCGACAGGTGACAAGCCTGGCGCCGCGCTGTGCCGGTCATCTCGGCAAGTCACTGATCCGGCAAGCCCATCGGCGAGCCTCCCGGACTGGCATGCAAGCTGCTCGGGTGACGGTCGGGAGAGGAGGACCGTATCCGTGACCAGACCTGAACGTCCGCTGCCGTCGCGCGGCCCGTACGCGGCGAACGACACCATGACCGACGACCCGGCCGAGACGTCGCAGCGCCGCCGCGCGCGGCTCGCCGATGAACTCGAGTTCTATCTCGGCCGCGTCGCCGAGCTCGTCAAACTCGATCCGCACGATTTCACCGGGCTCAAGCGCGTCTACGACGAGCACGTGCGGCGGGCGCGGGCCGCACTCGCCGCCGGCGACGGCTGATCGACGACGGAACGCTCCGCAGCCGATCCCGGATCTGCCGGCGTTCCGATTTGCCGTCAACGCGCCCTCTCTTATGATGGGGCCGATGTCCACCATGTCGGGTTCCCGATCCGCGCGCCCCTGGCTGGCGCGCTATCCGCAGGGGGTACCGCCGACCCTCGACGAGCTGCCGTGCGCGTCGCTCGTCGAACTCTTCGATGATGCGGCCCGGCGTTACACCGGGCGCCCGGCCTTCGGCAATTTCGGCCGGCTGCTG
>JADZCB010000062.1 GCA_020851775.1 Gammaproteobacteria bacterium | reverse complement strand
GCGCGCTTCGTCGATCGCGTCGGCAAGGGTATCCGCGGCGCCCCACGCGATGCGCTGCTCGCCGAAATCACGCCCCCGGCACAACGCGGTGCCGCCTTCGGCCTGCGCCAGTCGCTCGATTCCGTCGGTGCCTTCATCGGTCCCGTGCTCGCGATCGCGCTGATGGCCGCCTGCGACGACGACGTGCGCGCGGTGCTGTGGACGGCCGTCGTGCCGGCGCTGCTCGCCGTGCTCGTGCTCGTCACCGGCGTCCGCGAGCCGGCGACGGTCGCCGTCGCGCCGCCGCGACGGCTGCACTGGCGCGACGCGCGCGAGTTCACCGGGCTGTACTGGGCGGTGGTCGCGGCGGGTGCAGTGTTCACACTCGCCCGCTTCAGCGAGGCGTTCCTGATCCTGCATGGCGCGCAACGCGGTCTCACCGCGACGCTCGCCCCGCTCGTGATGGTCGTCATGGCGGCAAGCTTTGCGCTGTCGGCCTATCCGGCAGGCCTGTGGGCCGATCGCGGATCGCCGCGCCGTATCCTCATCGTCGGCCTGCTGGTGCTCGTCACCGCCGATGTCGTGCTCGCGGGCGCCGCGGGACCGGCAGCGGTGCTGGCCGGTACCGCGCTGTGGGGCCTCCATCTCGGCCTCACGCAGGGCCTGCTGTCCAAACTCGTCGCCGACGTCGCGCCGGCGCGGCTGCTCGGCACCGCCTATGGCGTGTTCAATCTCGTCAGCGGCGTCGCGCTGCTCGGCGCGAGCGTCATCGCCGGCGTGCTGTGGGATCGACTCGGCGCCGTTGCCACCTTCGGCGCGGGCGCCGTGTTTGCCGTGATTGCCGCGACGATGCTGGCCGTCGGTGCGCGGGGTCGTCCGTCATTCTGATCCCCGCGACGCCTGGCTCAGGCCTTGGTGATCACGACATCGACATACTCCGATGGCAGCACGAGCGTGCCGTCGCGCGCCAGGTTGTGCGCGTCGAGCAATGCCAGCAGTTCCGCTTCGAACACCGGCGCGCGCTCGCCGAGAGCAATACAGGCCTGGTGGATCGGGCCGTAATAGTCGCGGAACCAGGCGATGAAGTGGCGGGGCGACGGATAGCGGAACATGAAACGTCGTGCATGGACCGCGATCGAGCGTGCCGAGGGCCCGAACCACACCTCGAGCGCCGCGCGCGTGCCCCAGCGTGACGGTGGTTGCAGGCCCGGCGCCGGCGGCAGGTGGCGTCCGAGCAGCGCGAACACCTGTCCGATGAAACCATCCGGCGTCCAGTTCGAAAGGCCGATCAGCCCGCCCGCCCGGCATACGCGCAGAAGCTCGGCGGCGGCACGCGCCTGATCCGGCGCGAACATCACGCCGAAGGTCGACAGCACGACGTCGAAGCTCGCGTCGTCGAACGGCAGTGCTTCGGCGTCAGCTTCGGAGAAAGCGATCTCGAGGCCTTCGGCGTGCGCTCGTGCTGCGCCGCGTTCGAGCAGTGCCGGCACGTAATCGGTCGACGTCACGTCGCAGAAGCGGCGTGCGGCGGCAAGAGTCGCGTTGCCATTGCCGGCCGCGACGTCGAGGACGCGGCTGCCGGCGTGCAGATCGAGGGTCTCGCACAACTGTTCTCCGACGATCTGCAGCGTGGTGCCGATCGCGGCATAGTCGCCCGCGCGCCACGCCTCGCGCTGCCGGCTCTTGATGGCGTCGAACGCAGGACGGGGGTCTTGTCCGATGATGGCTTGCATACTGTCCTCCAGTGGGGAAGCGCGGCACGAGGCAGCGTTCAGTCAGGTGGGTCCGCTGCTAGTGAAACCGCTTTCGTCACGCCATGCTTGAGGAAAACCTGGGGATCTCGTGAGGTTCGCGGGGGAGGACGGCATGGCGATGCGCTATTGCTTCGAACAGCACGAACTCGACCTCGCACGCGGCGAGTTGCGCACGCACGGCGTCCCGGTGCCGCTCGAGCCTCGCGTCTACGCCTTGCTGTGCCTGTTGATCGAACAGCGTGAACGTCTCGTCACGCACGACGAACTCATCGAGAAGATCTGGGACGGTCGCATCGTGTCCGATGCCGCGATCGCGACCTGCGTGAAGGCGGCGCGCCGCGCGCTCGGCGACGATGGTCGCACCCAGCATTACCTGCGCACCGTGCACGGCCGCGGTCTGCGTTTCGTCGGCGCGGTGCGCGGGCGCGTCGACGCCGACGCCGACGCCACGGCGATGCCGGGCGGTGATCTGCAGGTGCCGTCGCCGGCCGAGCTGCGTGCCGGCCGACCGTCGATCGCCGTGCTGCCGTACACCGCGCTGCTGCCGGCGACGGGGCCGTATGCCGTGCTGTCCGAAGCCCTGCCGCAGGAGCTGATAGCCTCCCTTGCCTGTCTGCGCTGGTTGTTTGTGATTGCACGTGGTTCGAGTTTCCGTTTCCGCGAGCGCGATCCCGACGTTGTCGCAATCGGCCGCGCGCTGCGCGTGCGCTACCTCGTCACGGGGACCGTCGAGGCCCAGGCGCACGGCGTGCGCGTGACGACCGAACTCGCTGACACCGTCGATGGCGGACTGCTGTGGAGTGAATGCCACGCGGCGACACAGGACGAGCTGCCGGCGCTGCGCAGCGTGATGATCACGCGCATCGTCAATGCGCTGGAGTGGCAGATTCCGCTGCACGAGGCGCGGCAGGCGCGGCTTGCCGATCCGGCGAATGTCGATGCATGGGCCAGCTTCCATCTCGGCCTGCAGCACGCGTGGCGCTTCAACCGTCACGACAACGCGCTCGCGACGGCGTGTTTCGAAACTGCGCTGAAGTGCGATCCCGGCTTCGCACGCGCCCACGCCGGCCTGTCGTTCACCAGTTTCCAGCATGCGTTCCTGCGCTACTCCGCCGATGGTGCCGCCGCCGCACGCACCGCGCGGGACGCGGCGGAGCGCGCCGTCGCCCTCGACGCCGCCGATCCGTTCGCGAACTTCACCCTGGGTCGCAGTCTGTGGCTCGCCGGCGATCTCGCCGCCAGTCTCGTGTGGCTCGAACGCGCGACCGCGCTCGCGCCGAGCTATGCCCAGGGCCTCTACGCACGTGGCTGGACGGAGACGCTCGCCGGCGAACCGCTCGTCGGCCGCGCCAGCGTCGATCTCGCCTACGCCCTGAGTCCCCTCGATCCGCTCGCCTACGCGATGCTCGGCACGCGTGCGTTGTCGCATGTCGCGCTCGGCGAACACGCCGACGCTGCACGCTATGGCGAGCGTGCCGCGCGCGCGCCCGGCGCGCATCCGCTGATCGCGATGATCGCCGCGCTGAGCCACGCGCTCGCCGGCGACGCCGAGGCGGCCGCGCGCTGGGTGCGGATCGTCGGTGAGCGCCGTCCCGATCTCGGCGGCGAGGATTTTCTGCGCGCGTTTCCGTTTTCGGATCCCGCGCTTCGACGCCGCGTCGCAACGACTCTGCGCGGACTCGGCTGGTGAAGCTGGGCGCCGGCGCCCAGGGGTGGCACCCACCCCATGATCGGTACTTACGCTCAGCGATGTAGCGCGCTGTTCGGCGGACGACGGCTGTGGCATAAGGCACGCATGTGCGACCTGCCTGCGCCGACTTCCCGGATCCCTCGATGAATCCCGAACGCCGTTCGCGCGTGCTCGACGAGGCCACGGCCGCGACATTGCTCGACAGCGGCATGACGATCGCGATCGGCGAACCGGCGCCGATGGCGCTGCTGCGCCTGATCGTACGCCGCAGGCTGCGCGATCTGACCGTGATCGCGAGCGGCCTCGCGCTCGATCTGCTGATTGCCGCCGGCTGCGTGCGCAAGACCATCAGCTACTACGCGGGCGGCGGCCACGGCGTGCCGGTCGCGCCGAGCTTCAGGCGGGCGGCCGAGCGCGGCGAAATCGAGATCTGGGAGTGCGAGGAGGGCATCCTGACGAGCGGACTCGAGGCGGCGGGCAAGGATCTGCCGTACCTGCCGTGGCGCGGCGGTGTCGGCACTTCGCTGCCCGAACTGAATCCGGATCTGAAGATCATCGAGGACCCTATTGCGGGCCAGACGCTGCTCGCGGTGCCGGCGATCAGGCCCGACGTCACGCTGCTGCACGCGGCGCAGTCCGATGCGTACGGCAACGTCCAGCACTACGGTGGACCGGGCTGGCTCGATCTGTTCCTGCAGCGCGCGGCGACGACGTGCATCGTGCAGGTCGAGCGCATCGTCGCGAACGAAACGATTCGGGCCAACCCATGGGCGACGACGATAGGTCGCGCCGATGCCGTCGTGCGCCTGCCATGGGGCGCGCATCCGTGGTACAGCCGTGGCGCCTACGTGCAGGACATCGCCTTTCTCGACGACTATCTCGCGCTGGCGACGCGTGCCGCCGAGCACGGCGAACACGCGGCGCTCGCACGCTGGATCGATCACTGGTGTCGCGAACCGGCCGCGCACGTCGAATATCTCGAGCGCGTCGGCCTGCGGCGGCTGCTGACGCTGCACGAGTACTGAGCCGATGACCGTCGACTGCTCGATCGCCGAACTCCTCGCGTGTTTTCTCGCGCGCGATCTGAACGATGGCGAGGAATTGCAGGTGGGGGTCGCGCTGCCGATCCCGGAAGCCGCGGTGCGGCTCGCGCATCTGCTGCACGGGCCGAACATGGAACTCGTCTTCCTCGGCGCCCGCATGAACGTGCATCACCTTGCGCAAATTCCGCTGCCGGCATTCGGCTGGGACAACCGCGTCGTGCGCTGGACCGAATCCTACAGCGACCGCGGCCATCGCTTCGATCAGGTCAAGGACTGGCATCGGCGGGTCTTTTTCGTCGGCGGCCTGCAGGTCGACCCGTTCGGCAACACGAATCTCATCGGTGTCGGCAGCGATCCGCGGCGCCTCGAGTTCCGCGGCCCCGGATCGGTCGGGACGCCGACGCTGACGACACACGTCGGGCGTTACTACATCGTGCTGAACGGTCACACGCCGCGGTTGTTCGTCCCGCGTTGCGACTACGTCAGTACCGTCGGCTGGGGACGCGGCGGCGCGGATGCGCGCCGCAAGCTCGGCTTGCCCGGCGGCGGCCCGCGCTACGTCGTCACGCCGCTGTGCGTCCTCGACTTCACCGCCGACGAAAAACGTCTGCGCCTGAAATCCATCCATCCCGGTGTGACCGTGGAGCAGGTCGCGGCGCAAACGGGATTCGAGCTCGCGATCCCGCCCGACGTGCCGGTGACGCAGTCACCGTCCGCCCGCGAACTCGATGTCCTGCGCACGCGAGTCGATCCGGACGGCGTGTTGCGCGCACGCTGAGCGGACGTGCGCCGTTCGCCTCTGTTCGCGGTTCGATCCGGCGGATATCCTGCCCGCCGCGCGCTGGTGTGGCCGTCGCGCGCTATTCATCTCACCTGACCCGGCGGCAAGGCGCCTCCGGGGCACGTCTCCGCAGCGCAGGCACGACGCATGTACATTCATTGGAACCGCTCGCTCGAAACCGATCATCCGCTCGTCGATGCCGAACACCGGCTGCTCGTCCTGCTGTTCCGCAAGCTCGATATCGCGATCAAGACCCAACAACCGGATCCCGTGCTTCGCCACATCATTCGTGAGGTCGTGCGCTGCGTGGAGTTTCACTTCGTCAGTGAAGAGAACCTGATGCGCGAGACGGGTTATCCCGGGCTCGCCTTCCACGCCAAAATTCATGGCGACCTGATCGACGAACTGAGAGACTACATACAGCGGATTACGGATCGCACCGAGTTTCCGGAAGACCTGCTGTATTTCCTCAACCGCTGGCTCGTGCAGCACATCGCAGTACACGACCGGGAGGTGGTGGCGCACGTGAGTCGCGCGACCGAACGGCCCATCGCGGAAATTGCCTACGCCGAGTATCTCGGTGCGCTCACCGCGCCATCCACCCGCGGAGACTAGCGGCGCGCAGCCCGAGCGCGTCGTGGCTCGAAGATCTCTGCGCCCGGCGTGCGCAATACCCCCCCTGCTTGATGCCGTCATGGACGGATGACATGCTCGCCTCCACGGTGCCGCACGAAGCGCGCACCGGACGCCGAGACATGGAGGGACGTGCATGACGTGGCATCTGACGCGGGAACCGGCCAGCGGTTGGCTGCAGCTCGATTTCGAGGGTGAGCTGACGCGCCAGGATTGCGTGCGCGCAACGCGCGAGACGCTGGCGCGCCTCGACGGCGGCCGGCCGCACGGCGTCGTCGTCGATGTCCGTCGCGCGATCTGCGTGCTCGGAGTCGGCGACATCTATGCAGTGCCCGCGATGTGGGAACACGCGTCGGTGCATCGCGGCAGCGTGCTCGCGCTCGTCGTCGGCAAGGAACCGGCGCACGCCCGCGATCTGGAATTTTTCGAGAATACCTGCCGCAATCGTGGCTGGAACGTCCGGTTGTTCGAAGACGGCGTCACCGCCCGCGCCTGGCTCGACGACGCCGTTCGTCGCGACGCCGCCGGTCATGGCTAGGGAAACTCTGCAAACGCGGAGTTCCCGCAAATCCTCGTGCCGGCCACCGATGGGACGACGGCGAGGGCTGTGCTAGTGTCGCGCCCCCCGAAGTTCAGGAGTGCCGTCATGCCCCAGACTTCTCCCGGCGCCGCAATCGGCCGCCATCATCACATCACGCTGTGCACCGGCGATGCCCAGGAGGACTACACCTTCCATACGCGGCTGCTCGGATTCAAGTGCGTGAAGAAGACCCTGCTCTACGATGGCCAGGTACCTATCTATCACCTCTACTACGGCAACGATCGCGGCGACGAGAGCTCGCTCGTGACCAGCTTTCCGATGGGGCACACGGGACTCAAGGCGCGGCCGGGTTCGGGTCAGATCGCGCGCTTGCTGCTGTCCGCACCGCCGGGTTCGCTACCGTACTGGCAACAGCGCCTGGAACAGCACGACATCGCCACGCGCATCACCGAATGCCTCGGCGAGCGGCGTCTCGACTTCAGTCACCCGTGCGGCATCGAATACGCGATCGTCGAAGTCGCGGACGATATGCGCACGCCGCGTACGCAAGGACCGGTGCCGGTGGATTCGATGTTGCGCGGCACGCATTCGATAGCAGTGAGCGTGCGCGATCCGGAAGGCATGGACGAGTTCATGCAGCTCGGCTGGGGTGGCCGCCCGTTGGCGAACGACGGCCGGCACACGCGCTATGCGGTCGGAAACGGCGCGAGCGGCGCGCTCGTCGATCTCGTCGCCGAACCGGATCGCAAGCAGGGGAGCTGGACGCTGGCCGGCGGCGCGATCCATCACATGGCGTTTCAGATCGGGACGCACGAGGCGCAGACCGCGTTGAAACTCGGGCTCGAAGGGCTCGGTTACACCGACACCTCCGACGTCAAGGACCGCGGTTATTTCGATTCGATTTACGTGCGCACGCCGGGCGGGGCGCTGTTCGAGGCGACGGTCTCGCATCAGCCGTCGTTCACCTGCGACGAGCCGCTGGAACGCCTCGGCACGGATGTCATCGTGTCTCCGCAGTTCCGGGACTCGCGCGC
>JADZCB010000061.1 GCA_020851775.1 Gammaproteobacteria bacterium | reverse complement strand
CGAGACGCGCGACGTGGATCTGCGCTCGCTGTTCACCTGATTGCGCGACGACGATGCTCGAGGCTCTGGCGCGAGCGATCGCGACGGCATCGGGCGCGGAGTTCTGGACGGCGAGCGGCGTCGCCGGCGCCGCGGCCGGCGCGATCCTGTGGCACGCGTGGCGTGCGCTCGCGCACAAGCGCCTCATCGAAGACACGCCGACGTCGCGTCTGCGCGCCGCCGCGCAAGGGTATGTCGAGCTCGTCGGCACCGCACGGGTATTCGACGGCGATCCGATCATCGCCCCGCTGACGGGTCGTCACTGCTGCTGGTACCGCTACAGCATCGAACGGTGCGAGCGCGCTCGCGCCGGCCGGGACCGGACGCGCTGGCAGCGCATCGAAGGCGCCGAGAGTTCCCACCTGTTCATGCTCGATGACGACAGCGGGCGCTGCGCGATCGATCCCGAAGGCGCGACGATCACGCCGTCGCTCTCGCAGGTATGGTTCGGCCGCACCCGCGTGCCGCCGCGACCCGGCGCCGCACGCCGCCGTGCCTGGTGGGCATCGCTCGTCGTCGGCGGCGAATACCGGTATCGAGAGGAATTGATCGAAATCGGCGCCCCGATCTACGCGCTCGGCTTCTTTCGCACGCACGGCGGAGCGGCGACACCGGCCGACACGAGTGGCGACGTCGGCGCACATCTGCGTGAATGGAAGGCCGATCGTGCTGCGTTGCTCGCGCGCTTCGATGCCAACCGCGACGGCGAAATCGACGCTGCGGAATGGGCGCTGGCGCGCCAGCAGGCACTCGACGAAGTGCTGCACCAGCGCGCGAGCGGGCCGGGTGGGCCGCCCGCCGTCGACATGCTGTCGCGACCGCCGGCCGGCGATCGCCCGTTTCTCGTCGCCGCGCGCCACGAAGGCGAGTTGATCGACCGCCACGGCCGTGTCGCCGCCACCGGGATCGCGTTCGGCACCGCGACGCTGGTCGTGCTCGCGTGGGCGATGGCGACACGTATCGGCGGAGGTGTCTGACACACCGGCATGCCCACCGTGCGCGCGAGCGTCGGCATGCTAGAGTCCCTGGTTCACGCCGATTGCACGGATGATTGCCCGATGCCTGCGCCCAGCCTCGACGACGAACTCCGCGACGCCATCGCGACCCTGCCGCGCTACTCCGCGATCGATCCCGCCGCGGTGCCGGCCGACGTCGCGGGCGTCATCGCCGAGAATCAACGTGCGATCGAAGCGATGCTCGATGCACCAGGCCGGGCCAGCTTCGACGGTTTGTGCGTGCGTCTCGACGGCTACAACGACCGCCTGAACCGGTTGTGGTCTCCGATCCGGCATTTGCACAGCGTCGCCGACAGCGAAGCGCTGCGCGCAGCCTATGCCGCTGCGCTGCCCCAGGTCGTGCAGTACGGCACCGCGCAGGCGCAGAACGATCGTCTCTGTGCGGCTTACCACAGCCTGCACGACAGTGCCGATTTCGCCCGGCTCCCGCCGGCGCGCCAGCAGGTGATCCGGCATGCCGTACGCGATTTCCGTCTCGGCGGTATCGAACTCGATGCGACGAAGCGAGCGCGCTTCACCGCCGTCCAGCAGCGCTTGACCGAACTCGGCAGGCAGTTCGAGGAACATGTGCTCGACGCGACACGCGCCTGGCAGTTCCATACCGAAGACGCGGCACGGCTCACCGGCCTGCCGGAGTCGCTGCTGCGCCTCGCCGCGCAGAACGCCGCCCAGGCCGGCAAGCAGGGCTGGATACTGACGCTCGACCTGCCGTGCTACCTGCCGGCGATGACCTACGCCGATGATCGTGCGTTGCGCGAGACGCTTTATCGCGCATACAGCACGCGCGCGTCTGATCTCGGCCCGGATGCAGGACGCTTCGACAACGGCCCGCTGATCACCGAAATGCTCGCGTTGCGCCACGAACTCGCGATGCTCGTCGGTTACGCCAGCTACGCGGACTATTCGCTCGCGACGAAGATGGCGCCGTCGGTGCCTGGCGTGATCGCCTTCCTGCGCGATCTCGCCGCGCGATCGAAACCGCACGCCGAGCGCGAGGTAGCCGAACTGACACGTCACGCACGGCAACTCGGTCTCGACACGCTCGAGGCCTGGGATGTCGCCTATGTGTCGGAAAAGCTGCGGCAGGCAGCCTACGACATTGCACAGGAAACACTGCGTCCCTATTTTCCGGCGCCACGCGTGATCGCCGGGCTGTTCGACGTCCTGCGGCGCCTGTTCGGTCTCGACATCGCGCGCGTCGAGGGAATCGACACCTGGCATGCCGACGTCGAGGTGTTCCGCATCGCGGACGCGGCCGGAAAACTGCGCGGCTTGTTCTATCTCGATCTCCACGCACGTCCCGGCAAACGCAGTGGCGCCTGGATGGATGAATGCGTGGTGCGTCGACGTCACGCCGACGGGCTGCAGTATCCGGTGGCCTATCTGACCTGCAACTTCATGCCGCCGGTCGGCGAGCATCCCTCGCTGCTGACACACGAGGAGGTGATCACGCTGTTTCACGAGTTCGGTCACGGCCTGCATCACATGTTGACGCTGGTCGACGAAGCACCCGTGTCGGGCATCAACGGCGTGCCCTGGGATGCCGTCGAACTGCCGAGTCAGTTCCTCGAGAACTGGTGCTGGGAACGTGACGCGATTGCGTTGTTGAGCAGCCACCACGAGACCGGCGCGCCACTGCCTGCAGCGTTGTTCGAGCGCATGCTCGCTGCCAAGGGCTTCCAGGCCGGCATGAAGATGCTGCGCCAGATCGAGTTCGCCTTGTTCGATTTCCGTCTGCACGCCGAGTACGTGCCGGCAATCGACGTGCAGCAGGTGCTCGACGAAGTGCGGCGTGAAGTCGCGGTGCTGATCCCGCCCGCGTGGAACCGCTTCCAGCACAGCTTCAGCCACATCTTCGGCGGCGGTTATGCCGCCGGTTACTACAGTTACAAATGGGCGGAAGTGCTCGCTGCCGACGCGTTCGCGCGCTTCGAAACCGAAGGCGTGTTCAACCGCTCGGTCGGTACCGATTTCATGACGTCGGTTCTCGAGGTGGGCGGCGCGCACGATGCGATGAGCGTTTTCCGCCGTTTTCGCGGTCGCGATCCGCAACCGGAGGCCTTGCTGCGCCGTTCTGGACTCCTGTCCTGAATCGGTTTACAAACCCGCCCATGCTGCGCGCCGCCTGCCTTCTGCTGGTCGTTTCGAGCATGCCGTGCGCGTTCGCGGCCGACGCCGCGTTCGTGATCGACAAGCTGCTCGTCGGCGTGCACAAGGAAGCGGATCTGAACAGCGCCATCGTCAAGGTGCTGCCGACCGGCACCGAACTCGCCGTGCTCACGCGCAAGGGCGAACTCGCCCAGATCAAGGATCCTGAAGGCGTCACCGGCTGGGTCGATGCCGCCTACCTGATGAAGGAACCGCCGGCGGCGAGCCAGCTCGCGCAGTTGAAACAGGAGAAGATCTCGCTGACGGAACGCCTGCGCAAACTGGAGACGGCGACCAAGCGCGGCAAGACCGAAGCGGCCGATCTCGCGAAGGTCGATGCACTGACGAACGAGAATACGGATCTCAAGAGCCAGCTCTCGGCGCAGAAGCTCAAGAACGGCGAAATAGAGGCCGAACTGAAGACGCTGCGCAAGACCGTCGGCAGCGGCGCCGGTGGCTCGGTCGCGGGTGAGTTGCAGGCGGCGAACCTGAACCTGCGCAAGGAACTCGACACTGCGCAGGCCAGGCTCGTCGATCTCGAGTCGCAGCTTGCGAGTGCTTCCGGCGCCGGTCAGCTCACGGCGAACATGCGCGCCACGCCGGCATGGCTGTGGGTCGTGTTCATGCTCCTGCTCGGCGCCGCCTTCGGCGGTGGCGCCTGGCTCACCGATTGGCTGGCGCGGCGCCGTCATGGCGGCTTCCGCATCTGAGACGCGCGTGCTGACGGTCGCGACCTGGAACGTCAATTCGATCAAGGCGCGTCTCGAGCACGTGCTGCAGTGGTGCACGCAGACCACGCCGGACGTACTTGCTGTGCAGGAGACGAAGACTGTCGATGCCGCTTTCCCGCGGGAAGCGCTCGCGCCGCTCGGCTATGTGCAGACCGTGTGCGGCCAGCCGAGTTACAACGGGGTCGCGATATTGAGCCGCAGCACGCCGCGCGACGTCGTCACCGCGCTGCCGGATTTCACCGATGATCAGCGCCGCGTGCTCGGCGTCGCCTTCGACGACTTCTTCCTGCTCAATCTCTACGTGCCGAACGGTGCGGCCGTCGGAACGGACAAGTACGCCTACAAGCTGGCCTGGCTCGATGCATTGCTCGCGTGGCTGCCCCGGCTGATGCAGGCACACCCGAAACTTCTCGTCGTCGGCGATTTCAACATCGCGCCCGACGATCGCGACGTGCACGATCCCGAGGCATGGCGCGGGCAGGTCCTGTGCAGCGAACCCGAGCGCGCGCGGATCAAGACGATGGAGGCGCTCGGGCTGCGCGATCTGTTCCGCGAGTTCGAGCCGGGCGCGGGCCATTACACGTGGTGGGACTATCGGGCGGGGGCGTTCCGCCGCAACCATGGCCTGCGCATCGATCTCGCCCTCGGCAGTCCGGCGCTCGTGCCGCTCTGTCGCGGCGTCAGCATCGATCGCACGCCGCGCCAGTGGGAACGGCCGTCCGACCACGTGCCGGTCCTGACCCGGCTCGACATCGGGCCCTGACGCGCCGAGGTTCCTCCTGCCGGTGGCCCCGCGGGGCGCACTCACCGTTTTTGACGATCGACTGCTATGCGGATCGCAGTTTCGGCGCGAGAATCGACCCGACTCCGCTACCGGACATCGTGATGAGCCAAGACGACTACGATTTCCCGTTCGACTTCTGGGCCAAGCTGGCTGCCGAGGATCCGGCGGCCTTCGAAGAAGCACGCCGGTTGATGATCGACAGCCTGATCGAATCGGCGCCCGCGGAGCGCCAGCCACGTCTGCGGGGTCTGCAATGGCAGATCGATCAGGTGCGCGCGCGGACGTCGAGCCCGCTGGGCGCGTGTGTGAAGATTTCGAACATGATGTGGCACCGGGTGCTCGGACCGGACGGCCTCGTCGAGCACCTCGAACAACTCGTCAGTGGCGCGTCACCGGCGCGCGAGCCGGCGACCGCGGCGCCCGTCATTCCGTTGCGGCCGCCTCACTGAGGTCGTCCGGGGCCGCGCTGCCCCGGCTTGTATTGCCGGGGCGTGGCTTCTATCATCGCCGACCCTTGCCCCCCGAGCCGAACCCCGGAACGCGTCATGAAAGCCGACATCCATCCCGCCTATCACGAGATTACGGTGACCTGCAGTTGCGGGAACACCTTCCAGACGCGTTCGACGAGCAAGAGCGACGCCGTCGCCCTCGATGTCTGCTCGTCCTGCCACCCGTTCTACACGGGCAAGCAGAAGCTGGTGGATACCGCGGGCCGGGTCGACAAGTTCCGCCGCAAGTACGGCGGCTGAGCGCCCGCGACGCCGACCTGCCCACCGCCTGCCACGGTCACCGGCAGGCCTTCGCGCCGACTTGCCCGCCCTGCTGGTGGTCGCCAGACTACCGGCCATGTTCGCTTCAATCGTCCGGATCCTGCCGCCCACCGTTGTCCTGCTGGTGTTCGGCCTCGCCGGCTGTGCGACGAATCCGGTCAGTGGTCGCCCGGAGCTGGTCTTCATGTCCGAGCAGCAGGAACTCGCGCTCGGCGCCCAGGCGCATGCCGAGATCCTGCAACGGTACGAGGTCTATGCCGACGCCGGGCTGCAGCGCTACGTCGATACGATCGGCCAGGCGCTCGCGACCCACAGTCACCGAGCCCAGATCCCGTTTCATTTCACGGTGCTCGACAGTACCGAAATCAACGCCTTCGCCCTGCCGGGCGGCTATGTCTATATCACGCGTGGCCTCCTCGCTTATCTGAATTCGGAGGCTGAACTCGCCGCCGTGCTGGGCCACGAAATCGGCCACGTGACGGCGCGTCACGCAGTGCGTCAGCAGTCGTCGGCGCAAGCCGCCAGCGTCGGTGCGGGCCTGCTGTCGGTGCTGGTGCCGCAACTCGGCTATGCGGGCTTGAACCAGACGATCAACCTGCTCGGCACCGCGTTGCTGCGCGGCTATGGTCGTGAAATGGAACTCGAGGCGGACGGCCTCGGCGCGGAATATCTGGCCCGCACGGGCTACGATCCGCACGCGATGATCGCGGTGATTGGCACGTTGAAGAACCAGGAGATCTTCGATCGCGAACTCGCGGCCGCCGAGGGCCGCGCCCCACGCGCCTATCATGGTCTTTTCGCCACCCACCCGAGCAACGACCAACGTCTCACCGAGGCGGTCGCCCAAGCCACACGAATCGGCGATGTCGGCGGCGAAATCCGGCGCGATGCCTTTCTCGATCACCTCGACGGCCTGGTGTTCGGGGACAACCCGCAGGACGGCATCGTCCGCGGCAAGCGCTATCTGCACGCCGGGCTCGGCTTCGCGCTGGACCTGCCCGACGGCTGGACGGCGGAGAACCTGCCGGATCGGCTCGTGCTCTCCGCCCCGCAGGCCGCGGCCCAGATCCAGCTCACCGCGAAACGCGTCGACAGCGGGCAGACGATCGGCAGCGTCGTCGACGGCATCGGGCTCGCCTCTTTCACCGATGCGCAGGCAGTGGACGTCCACGGCCTCGAGGGGCTGACCGGTCGCACGCAGATTGCGGTCGACGGTCAGCGTCTGCCGGCCCGGCTGGTTGCGATAGGGCACGACGGGCGCGCCTTTCTGATCACCGGCGCGGCACGGACCGCCACCGACTTCACCGCGATCGAGCCGGTAGTCCTCGCCACGGCGCGCAGTTTTCGGCCTCTCAGTGCCGCGGATGCCAAGAAAGTGAGCGCCAACCATTTGCGCGTCGTACCGCGACGGAACGCCGTGAGCTGGACATCGCTCGCGGCGGATTCGCCACTGCGCAAACTGCCCGAAGGCCAGTTGCGGTTGCTGAATGCCGCGCCACCGGACTCGGCGGGACCGGACATGCCGCGCTACAAGATTATCGATCAGGGCGGTGCGCCGGAAACCGGCAGCCGAGTGCAGGCAGAGAGATGAGGTAATCGTGGCCGGCGCGGGGAACTCAGCCGCAAGGCACCGGTCTATCAGGTCACGTTCGTAAGGACGTCTCCGCCAACCCTCCCAGGCGGAGCAGGCTGGCGCATTTCCCCAGTGCGCTGGTCGAAGTGGCCCCGGGGTACTCGCAAACCCCCCTACTTTCGACGCCGGGGCCCTTTTTATTCCCAACCCCTTCCGCCCGCACCCGCGGACGGAAGGGGTCAGTCAATCCTGTACCGCCGTGGTATCGAACCAGGCATGCAACTGCGCGCGCAGTTCGGGCACGCCGCTGCGCGCGGTCGCGGAGAAAGGCCGCACCGCGGTGGCATCCCCTCCGCGTGCGGCGACCTGCTGCGCGGCGGCCCGCACGGCCAACGCCACGGCCTGTCGCCCGAGTTTGTCTGCCTTGTTCAGCAAAACGACCAGCGGCACGTCCGCGGCGAGCGTCCAGCTCACGAACTCGAGTTCGTCCTCTTTCAATGGGTGCCGCGAGTCGGCGATCAGCACGAGCCCGGCCAGTGCTGCACGGGTTTCCAGGTAGCGCGGCATCGCGGTCCGCCAATGCGCGCGCGTCGCCTTGTCCACGGCGGCGTAGCCGAAGCCCGGCAGATCCATCAGACGCCGATCGTCGCCGAGATCGAACAGCACGAACTGTTGCGTGCGACCCGGTGTACGGCTCGTCCGCGCGAGACCCTGCTGATCGCAGAGCGCATTGATCACGCTCGACTTGCCGACGTTCGAGCGTCCGACGAACGCGATCTCGCGTCCCTCGTCACGCGGCAGATCGCGCAACTCGTCGACGCTCAGCAAAAAACGCGCGCGCCGGAAATAGGCATGTGCGGGGGGCGGTGAAGAAGGATCTCGATACACGGTTCTTCTGTGCCGGCCCGGCCGGCATGCTGCACGGGCCCGTTGTGGACAGGGATCGAAGCGACGCGGGCCACTGCCCGGCGCGTCGGTTTTCGATGCTATAGTACACGCCGCTCGCCGGCGACCCCGTCCTGTCCTGCATGATTCGGGCGCTGCGGTGGCATGACCACCCGGCCCGTGCGGGCACTGTCTCGGCTTTCCTCTGGGCTTTTCTGGGAGATTGGAACGCGATGTTTCGTACGACGATCCGCACACTGCTCGTAGTGTCGCTCGGCCTCGCCATGCAGGGCACGCTCGCACAGGACGCCAAGACCAAAGCCGCGACATGCGGCGCCTGCCACGGACCGGACGGCAACAGCGTCAATCCCGAATGGCCGAGCCTCGCCGGCCAGCATCCGACGTACGTCGTCGCCCAACTCCAGGCGTTCAAGAGCAACGTGCGCAAGAATCCGAACATGAACGCGATGGCCGCCCCGCTCAGCGACCAGGACATGTCTGATCTCGCCGGGTATTTCGCGAGCCAGACGCTCAAGATACCGTCGGTCGACGGCGACGCGGCGAGTGCCGGCGCGAAACTCTACCGCGGCGGAAACGCGGAAACCGGCGTGCCCGCCTGCATGTCGTGCCATGGTCCGAACGGCGCCGGCAACGTCGCCGCGGGCTACCCTGCCGTGCGCGGCCAGCACGCGAAGTATTCGACACTCCAGCTCCAGGCGTACAAGTCCGGTGAGCGCGCGACCGATCAGAAATCGATCATGCGTTCGATCGCCGTGCGTCTGAGCGCCGAGGAAATCGACGCCGTCTCCCGCTTCATGGAAGGTCTGCACTGAGACCCGCCACGCGCCGGCGGCGGACGCCGGCGCGGAACCAAGCGCGGATTGCCGGTTCTATAGGGCGGTTCATACCGTCAGGCAGGTCATCATCATGCGACGTCTCCTCTCCTCGTTCCTGCTCGCCGCCCTCGTCGTCGTCGCCACTGCGGCCGGCGCCGAAGAATTCAAGGAAGGCAAGCACTACCAGTTGATCACGCCAGCGGTCCCGACCGCGAACGCCGAGAAGATCGAAGTCGTCGAGATGTTCTGGTTCGGTTGCGGACACTGCTTCCATTTCGAGCCGATGATCGACGCCTGGCTCAAGAAAAAACCTGACGACGTCGAATTCCGTCGCATCCCGGCGGTTTTCGCCCAGAACTGGGTGCCGCATGCGCGTGCCTTCTATGCCGCGACGGCGCTTGGTCAGGAGGAGAAACTGCATCGCCCGCTGTTCGACGCGATCCACGTCGATGAACGCAAACTGTTCACCGAAGACGCGCTGCTCAAGTTCGCGACCGAAGTCGGCTTGCCGGAACAGGATTTCCGCGCCGCCTACGACAGTTTCGCGATCGACGGCAAGGTCAAGCAGGCGATGCTCGCGACCCGTGACTACGGCATCGACGGCGTACCTTCCGTCATCGTCAACGGCAAGTATCGCGTCACCGCCTCGCTCGCCGGCGGGCAGGACCGGATGCTAAAGGTCGTCGATTTCCTGGTCGATAAGGAGAGAGCTCGCTAGGCCCGCGACGGGCCGCTGGAACTCACCTTGCGCCGCCTTCGGGGTCGGATGCGGGTCCATGCGAGCGTCTGCCGCGTGATTCGCGGCCTCTCAAATGGATGGCCTGCGCATGGTGAGCGTAAAGACACCACCGAGCGAGAATCTGGATAACACCGGCCGCATCACAAGCGGGCAGGGCGCCAGCGCTGCGCGCATGCAGCGCGCGGTACTGAAACTCGCATTTTCGTTCTACGGGCAGAGTGCGGATCTCGACGAGCGTCTCAAACGCCTCGGCAACCTGATCAAGGCCGGCCGCAAGGACGGCATCGTGCAGTCGCTGATCGATGAAGTCGTCGATCTGATCATCGCCCGGGAAGGCGCGGGGACTGGAGGCGTCGAGTCCGGGGCGCGGCAACTCGCCGATCTGATCGGGCGCCTGAGCCTCGAAGGTGCGCTTGGCGACGAAGCCCGTGCGGTTCAGCGCCGCCTGCAGGCCGCGCGCGGCAAGGAGGATTTCGAACGCCATTTCAACGATGTCGTCGGCTTGTTCAATACGCTGGCGCGGCGCGGTGACCACGACGCCGATGACGAACCACGCGAGAGTGCGTTGTTCGACAGCTTCCTCGCCGAGCTGCAGGCACCGCCGGAGCTCGATGAAGCGCTGGATCTGATTCGCCAGCGTATCCGGCGCCAGCGCAGCCAGGCGCTGCTGTACGACTGCGCCCGCGACGTTGCGCGGATGCTGACCGCACGACTGCGCGAAGTGCCAACGCGGGCTTCGCCCGACACGCTCGCCGGCGCGCTCGCGCTCGCCCGCTCACAACTGCAGTCGCTGGTCGAGCAGCTCGTGCTCCCACCACCGATTGCGAAGGACACGCAGCGCATCAAAGCCCAGCTCGATGGCGCGCGCAGCGAGCACGACATCCACCTCGCGGTGAACGCGATTCTCGAGCTGTTGAGCCAGGCGCGCGGGCGCTCGCAGCAGGAAGTCAACGAACTCGCGGTCTTTCTCAAGACCGTCGCGCGTCGACTCGAGGATTTCAAGAGTCAGGTCGCGCGCAACAACGCGCTGCATGATGAATCGATCAGCAGCACGGCAGTTTTCCAGCGCGTCCTGTCGAGCCAGATGGCGGACATGCGCGATCGCGTCGACATCGAATCCGACATCAACACCCTGAAAGTCGTGATGATCAATCAGCTCGAAAGCCTCGAAGCCAGCGTGCAGACCTTCGTGCATGGCGAACAGACGCGCCAATCGGATGCGCGCTCGCAATTCGAGCAGATGCTCGGTCGCTTAAACGAACTGGAAACCGAGACCCAGCGCCTGCGCTCGGACCTCGATGAACAGCACACGCTGAGCCTGCTCGACCCGCTGACCGCGGTGTTCAACCGCATGGGCTACAACGAAGGCATGGGTCGCGAATACGCGCGCTGGAAGCGGTATGGCGGCAACTTGTCGCTGCTGATCTTCGACCTCGATCTGTTCAAGTCGATCAACGACACCTACGGCCACGCTGCCGGTGACAAGGTGCTCGCTTCGGTCGCGCAGTTGCTGCGTAAACAGATCCGCCATTGCGACATCCTGTGTCGGCTCGGTGGCGAGGAGTTCGCGATCATCCTGCCGGAAACCGAAGTGCATGGCGCGGCGGTCGTTGCCGAAAAACTGCGCGGCAGCATCGCGGACAGCCAGTTCCGCTTCAAGGAGCAGCCCGTGCCGGTGACGGTATCGATCGGCGTCGCCGAGTTCCGCGACGGCGATACGCAGGAGGATGTGTTCGAACGGGCCGACCGAGCGCTCTATCTCGCGAAGAAGCGCGGCCGCAACCGTAGCTGTACGGAACTCGAACTCGACGACGCGTCGAGCGCGGCCGTGCTCGTGGTCGAAACGAAACCTGGCCCGTGAACCGGATCGACGCTCGCTGCCAAGCAGCGGACGCGCTCAGCGCAGCGCACCGGCCTGGTGGCCGGCGATGAAATCTCCGAGCCGCTCGCGGGATGCCCGGTCGAGGTCGACGAATTTCAAACCCAGCAGCATGTGATCGCCCTCGAAGGGCGCGCAGTACTTCGCAACGCACATGGTCGTGAAGGCACTCACGCCCCCGGCTAGCGGTAACGCGATCGACACTTCCAGACCACGCCGGCGCGCGTGGTGCCGTTGCGCAATGATCGGCTGTACGAGCAGCGCATAACGCACATCGCAGACGATTTGCGCGGCGTCGCGCGACAGGTTGCGGACCAAACAGCGGAACGTCAGCGTGTCGCTCCACCGCACCAGCGCGTTGTAGGAGACCGAGATTCGCGGACAGTCGCGGCGTTCGGTGCGGCCGGCGATCGAGTCGGCGGCAAAGGCGGGAATCGGCATGGTTGCGCTTCTTCTTGTCGAGAAGGAACAGGCCGTCCGGCGCTGGATCGGCCTCTTTTCGCCGGGCGCGTCTCCCTGCCGCGCATGGACGCCCCATTATCGAGACGGCGGTACCGTCCGCCACCCGTGCCCGCGGGCTTGTGACACTTTTTAACCGTCGTTCCCCGCTACGCAACGCGGGCGGTGACTGCGATCATCGGCTGATGTGCACGAACTATCGCATTCCGCCGGCGGCCCTTTTTCCCGTGTACTTCGACAGCTTCGAACCGACGTTCGACTACCCGGAAGAAGCCTGGCCGCTCTACACCGCGCCGATACTCGTGCGTGACGGCGATGCGACGCGCCCGACGCCCCGTCGCGCGACCTTCGGCCTGCTGCCGCCGTGGGCCAAGGATCTGAAATTTGCGCGCAAGACGTACAACGCGCGGGCCGAAACCGTCGCCGAACTCGCGTCCTATCGACGCCCCTGGCGGCTGCGGCAGTTCTGTCTCGTGCCGACGACCGGGTTCTACGAGCCGAACTACGAATCGGGCAAGGCCGTGCGTTGGCTCGTGCGTCGTCGCGACGCCGATCCGTTCGCACTCGCCGGGATCTGGGAGATGCGGCGGGACGCGGCGGACAGCGTGCACTGCTCGTTCTCGCTGTTGACGATCAACGCCGATGCACATCCATTGATGGATCGGTTTCATGCGCCGGGGCACGAAAAGCGCAGCGTCGTCGTCGCACCGGTCGCCTACCACGCGTGGCTGCATGCCCGCGCGGAAGATGACGCACGCGCGCTGCTGCAGACGTTTGCCGCCGATGCATTCACCGCCGAGCCGGCACCCGCTCGGCGCCGGCCGACAGCGTGACGCACACCATGCGGCTACGTCATCATGACAGCTCCGTTCCTGTCCCGACTCAGCGCTCCGCAGAGGTTTGACGATGTACTTCGAAACGGCCGCCGGCATGCGTCCCGCACCTCTCGTGCACAATCCGTTCAACGCGCTGGTGATGCCGCGTCCGATCGGCTGGATCAGCACGATCGACGCCGCGGGGCGCACGAACCTCGCCCCGTATTCCTATTTCAACGCGGTAAGTTCAGACCCGCCCTACGTGATGTTCGCACCGAACAGCGTCGTGGCCGGCAAGGACAAGGACAGCTTCCGCAACCTGCGCGAGGTGCCGGAATTCGTCGTGAACGTCGTCTCCGGTACGAATGCCGCCGCGATGAACGCGACGTCGGCACCGCTGCCCCACGGGACCAGCGAGTTCGACCACTGCGCCATCGCCGCGCTGCCCTCGCGTCTCGTGCGGCCGCCGCGCGTCGCCGCCGCGCTCGCCGCGCTCGAATGTCGCGTGTTCCAGATCGTCGATCTGCCACGCACGCCGGACGGGCGTGACAACCACGTCGTGATTGGCGAGGTCGTCGCCATCCACATCGACGATTCGGTGATCGTCGACGGTCTTGTCGACGAGCGTCGGCTCGAGCCGCTGACGCGGCTCGGCTACATGAATTACGGCACGCTGGGCGCGGTCTTCGAAATGCTGCGGCCGGAAAGTTGATCGCTCGCCGCGCCACCGGCGCGCGCGACGGCTTGCGGCTGACGAACGGATTGGCGCGCCTGACAGGACAAACTTCGAACTCTTTGGTCGCCACTTTAGCCGACTGGAACACCCTCCTTGAACGCAACGCCCCCTCCTACCGGGAGCAGGCGCGATGTGGCAGGTAGAAGACGCGCGAGCATTTCGGCAGGGCCAAGGGACCGGGTCCGGGACCGCGACTACAGCTATGGCCGTACCAATTCACCTCCCCTAATCGGATGGAAATGGGTGGACAAATGGATGGCGTTGGGCCATAGTAAATCGGATGGAAACGGATGGAACAATGGATGCCTCTTTCAATGCCGCGACGCTGACGATCACGCCGCCGCTGCTGGCGCTGATTTCCGATCTGGATGAGTTCAAGGGCGCATGGCGCGCCCTGGGCCGCCTTGCGCCTGACCGCCTCTCCAGCCTGCGGCGTGTGGCGACCATCGAGAGCATCGGCTCTTCCACGCGCATCGAGGGGGCCAGGCTCTCCGACCGCGAGGTCGAGCGGTTGCTCTCCAATCTGCAAGTCAAAAACTTCGCGTCACGGGACGAGCAGGAAGTAGCGGGCTATGCCGAAGTCATGGAAATGGTCTTCGCGCACGCGGATGCGATTGACCTCACCGAAAACCACATCAAGCAGTTTCACCGCGACCTGCTGAAATACTCCACGAAAGACGACCGGCATCGCGGCGCATACAAAACGCTTGCCAATCACGTCGAAGCGTTCGGGACGAATGGCAAGAGTCTCGGCGTCGTGTTCGAGACGGCGACGCCCTTCGACACGCCGCGCCTGATGGCGGAACTGGTGCAATGGACCCAAGGCGCGCTCGGCAGGAAGGAACTTCATCCTCTCCTTTGCATCGCCATCTTCATCGTGGTGTTTTTGGCGATCCACCCGTTCCAGGACGGCAATGGCCGCCTGTCGCGCATCCTGACAACGCTTCTGTTGCTACGGGCGGGCTATTCCTACGTGCCCTACAGCTCGCTGGAAAGCATTATCGAACACAGCAAGGAAGCGTATTACCTTGCCCTGCGCCGCACGCAGGGCACGATCCGCACGGATGTCCCCGATTGGCAGCCGTGGGT
>JADZCB010000060.1 GCA_020851775.1 Gammaproteobacteria bacterium | reverse complement strand
GATCAGAAGACCCAGCTCATCCGGCCCGCGCACTACGTCAAGGCCATCAAGCTCTACTTCAACGACAGGCTGATCATGACTGCCGAGACCGGGATCTCGATCAGCGAGGATCCGAGCTTCCGCTTCTTCTTCAAGCCGACCGGCGATGGCGAACTGCGCGCCGACGTCGTCGACTCGAAGGGCATGGAGTGGACGCACAGTTTCAAAGTCGGCGCCTGATCGGCACGACGTTCCCCGGGAAGCGCAACATGACCGACAGTTTCCGCAGCCGCCTGCAGCGCGGCGATCGTCTTCACGGCGTCATTCTCGCGATCGATGCGCCGGAAGTGGTCGAGATGATGTCCGCGGTCGGTTTCGACTGGTTCTTCATCGACGGCGAACACGCGCCGCTGACCCCGGCCGCGCTGCAGCGTCTGATCATGGCGGCACGCGACGTGCCCTGCGTCGTGCGCGTACCGGCGCATGATGAATTCTGGATCAAGCAGGTGCTGGACAGCGGCGCTGCCGGCATCATCGCGCCGATGGTGAACACGCCGGCACAGGCGCGTACCGTCGTCGCGCGGGCGAAATATCCACCGCTCGGCACGCGCGGCGTCGGCACGTCGCGCGCACTCGGCTACGGCTACGGCATCGCCGAGTACGTCGCGCGGGCGAACGATGAAATCGCGGTGATCGTGCAGGCCGAGCACATCGACGCCGTGCGCGACATCGATGCCATCGCGGCGACGCCGGGTGTCGATGCGTTGTTCGTCGGACCCTACGATCTGTCGCTCAGCATGGGCAAGGCCGGGCAGGTCGAGGATCCTGCCGTCGTCGAGGCAATCGCGAAGATCGAAGCCGCGGGACGTGCCCATCGGCTGCCGCTCGGTTATTTCGGCGTCGCACCGGACGCGGTGTCGCCCTGGATGCGGCGCGGCTTCACGCTGATCGCCTGCGGCGTCGACATGATGATGCTCGGCGGCAAGGCACGTGAGATCCTCGGCAGCCTGCGCGACATCGCGCGGGACTGAGCAGGGCGACGGCAACGGCGGCGGAGATCCCGCTCAGCAGTCGGAGATTTCGCCGGGGCGCACGCCGCGCCCGGGCGCGCTCACCGGCGGCTCACACGCGGTGCCAGTCGACGTCGGGGAGGGCGGCAAAGGCTTCGATGAGCCGCTGATTCCAGCTTCGCGCGAGCTGGTGCAGGTAGGCATCGTCTTCGTCGAATTTCAGGTAGCGACCGGGCGCGAAAGTGTCGGTTTCGTACACACGCAACTCGATCGGCGGCCCGACCCCGAGATTCGAACGTACCGTCGAGTCCATCGATACGATGGCACATTTGGCCGCCTCGTCGATGCCGGTGGCGGGCGTGATCATGCGATCGAGAATCGGCTTGCCGTACTTGCTGTCGCCGATCTGCAGGAACGGGTGATCGCGCGACGTCGTGATGTAATTTCCTTCGGGATAGATCAGGAAGATGCCAGGCGCCTCACCCCTGATTTGTCCGCCGAAGACGAAGCTGACCTTCGGATCGAAGCTCGCGTGGCCACCGTCGAGATAGCGTGCCTGGCGTTTGATGCTGATTTCGCCGACGTAGTCGGCAGCGTCCGCGAGGCTTGCCACCGTCATCAGGCTGCGCTCCGCAGTGACGCGGATATCGTGCCGCAACTGGTGCACGACCGACTGCGTCGTCGCGAGATTGCCGGCCGACAACAGCACGAACTGGCGATCGTCGTCGATCCCGAACGCATGCATCTTGCTGTATGTGCTCACCTGGTCGATGCCCGCGTTGGTGCGCGAGTCCGAACAGAACACGAGTCCCGTGTCCAGCGCGATGCCGATGCAATACGTCATCGACTCAACCCGGTTTGGCATCCAGCGCAGTCTTGCGCAGGATCGCGCCGTTCGCCGCATGCGGCGTGCGCGCCAGCGAGTCGGCACCCTTCTCGAGTTCCCGCGCCTCGTCGGCGAGGCGTGCCGCGGTTCGCATCATCTCGTGGCCGGCGGCCACCATGCGCACGTAGCGCGCGGGATCCTGTTCCTTGAAGCAGCCATCGGCCGTCACGGCCGACACGCCTTCGGCTATCGTCAGCGCCGCGTAGGCTTTCGCGGCCGCATAGGGGTTGCCGAAATCACCGGCGGCGACCGCTTTGTCGGGCGTCACCGTCAGCGTCGGGAACTGCGGTGTGCGGCCTTCGCGCAGGTCACCGATGAGCCGGTCGATCTGATGCTGGACGAGACGCAGCACCCCGGTCGCCGCGAGCACACGGATCACGTCCGCGTTGAACAGGCTCATTTCGGTCGGATCGAGGAATTCGCGGCGTGCGCCGATCATCGAGTCGGCCAGGAAGATCATGAAGCCCTGGTTGGCAGGCACCTGCATGACCTGCTTGCCTTCGTCGTTCTTCTTGAAGAAAGCCTTCTTCGACGGACCGTCGGACAACGTGACGACCGGAATGCCGGCATCGGCCAGTGCCTTGCGCGCGTTGGCCGGGCCGGGCAACGCGGCATTCGGGCTGACCAGCACCACGAGCTGGGGCCGGTAGGCGAGCATTGCGGCCGTCGGTTCGGCGCACGAGGCGGGATCGAGCTTGGCGCCGCAGGTATGAGCGCGTACCTCGAGGTCCTCGCGATCGGCGCGTTCGTCGAACAGCAAATCGAGCAGCGGGGCGGCGCCGATGCAACCGAGCTTCAGCACGCCCAGTTTGAAGACGGGTTCTGACATGGGGAACTCCTGACCAGGGTTGGCTCGCCGCGTCGGGGGACCAGCGCGGCGCGGGGGAATCCGAATTTATCGCAATCGGTCGGCGCGACGTCAAGGGCGGCGCGCCGGGCCGGCGAGTGGCCGCGCACCATCATGACGCGGGCGCGCGGCGATCGTTCAGAGCCGTACGTATTCGTACGCAACCGACATGTTGTTGATGCCGCGATCCGGTGGCGCCACCCAGCCCGCCATCTTCCCCGGCTCGATGACCCGCTGCATCAGGCTCTGGACATGGGCCCGATCGGCCGTGCTCGGCAGCCAGCCACCGATGCCCTGCGCGTAGTCCGTCGCGCCGATCCGGCGTCCGTCCGGAGCGGTCGGTACGTCGGCCCAGCTTCCGATCGCGCGCCGGAAACGCACGGCGGGCAGCGTAAGCACGAAGTCGTGGCCGGCGCGCCCGATCATCATGTTCCAGCGCTTGAGCCCCATTTCGCAGTCTTTCGCATAGGCGAGACGCGCGACCTCGTTCATCGCGTTGCGCATCGGCACCTGCTCGACCCTGATCCCGACGTCCCCATCCGGCACCTCGAGTTCGAAGCCCTGGTCGATGGCGATGTGATCCGTGTAGTGCGCCTCGTCGGGCCGGCCCTTGATGCCGTTGGCGAAGCTCGTCGCGGCATTCGACGAGATCTCGGAGCCGAACAGATCGAGCGAAGAACTGAACCAGAAGTTCAGATAGCGCTGCAGCAGCGGCAGATCGATCGCGCCGGCGCGGCGGATCGCGACGGGATCGTCGGTACCGAGTTCCTTCATCACCTCGAGCGTGCGCCGGATGACGCGCGAGATCCCGGTCTCGCCGACGAACATGTGGTGCGCTTCCTCCGTCAGCATGAAGCGGCAGGTGCGTGCCAGCGGATCGAACGACGATTCGGCGAGGCTCTTCAACTGATACTTGCCGTCGCGATCGGTGAAGTAGGTGAAGCAGAAGAAGGACAGCCAGTCGGAGATTGGTTCGTTGAACGTGCCGAGGATGCGTGGCTTGTCGATGTCGCCGGAATGGCGGGCGAGCAGTTCTTCGGCTTCCTCGCGACCGTCGCGGCCGAAATAGGCGTGCAGAAGATAGACCATCGCCCACAGATGCCGCCCCTCTTCGACGTTGACCTGGAACAGGTTGCGGAGATCGTAGAGCGACGGGCAGGTATGGCCGAGCAGATGCTGTTGCTCGACCGAGGCCGGCTCGGTATCGCCCTGGGTGACGATCAGGCGCCGGAACTGCGTGCGGAACTCGCCTGGCACCTGCTGCCATACGGGCTGGCCGAGCATGTCGCCGAAACCAATCCGGCGATCGGGTACCTGATCGGCGAGGAAGATGCCCCAGCGGTACTCCGGCATGCGCACGTAACCGTAGCTGGCCCAACCCTGCGCATCGACGCCGACGGCGGTGCGCAGGTAGACGTCGCGCTCGGCAAAGTCGTGCGGCCCCATCTCGTCCCACCAGCTCAAAAAATGCGGCTGCCAGTGTTCGAGCGCGCGTTGCAGCGTGCGATCGTTCGCGAGGTCGACGTTGTTCGGGATACGGTCGCTGAGATTGACGTTGGACATGCTCATTCCTTTCGAATCGTTGGCGTGTGTCTGTCAGATGGCTGCACGCAAATATCGATCACTGGGTGGGCGCCGCCCCGGGGCGCCGGCACCGGACAGCCTCGCCAGCTTCCACTGGAGCGGATTTACGCTCAGCTATTCAGACCCGCTCGCGGTCGAACTGTGCCTTGCTGCCGGTGCCGAACACGGTGAGTGCGCCCTGCGCGCCGACCGCGTTGGGGCGCACGAAGATCCAGTTCTGCCAGGCCGACAGGCGGCCGAAGATGCGGGTCTCCATCGTCTCCGCGACGGGGAAGCGCAACGAGGCTTCCATGCCGGTCAGCGCGTCCGGCGACAGGCTCGCGCGTTCCTCGATCGCGAGGCGGATCTCGTCGTCCCAGTCGATGTCGTCGGGTGCGGCGGTGACGAGACCGAGCGCCATCGCCGCGTCGGCATCCAAGGCCTCGCCGCAGTGCGCCGCGGCCGCCGCGACAGGTGCAGCGTCGCCGCAGAAACGCGTCAGCAGCCGCGTCTGTCCGTTCACCTGCGGCAGCGCGCCGAAATTCATCGGCGACAGGGTGAGACACGGTGCCGCGGCGACGTCGTCCGGCAGCGCCAGCATGAAACTGCGATCGGCGGCGAAGGCGAACTCCGCGAGCGTGCCCGCGAAGCAGGTGCCGAGATCGAGGATCGCGAACAGCGTGCGTGACGAGACGTCGAGACGCGCCAGGGTCCGGCGCAGGAGTCCGCGCGTCTCGCGCACCAGCCAGTCGTCGCGGAAGCGTTCGAGCGTCGCATCGACCGCGAGTACCGCCGCGGCATCGCCGTGAGTCTTCAGCAGCCAGATGCCGATGTCGGGTTCATTCGAACGCAGCAGCAGGATCGCATCGTCGAGTTCGCGCGCCATCGCGAGCGGCCACCACGTGGCGCCGGCGGCGTGGATGGCAGCGAGATCGCCGGGCGGTGGACCCGCCGGTGCGCGCACGGTGAGCGTCGCCGTGCGCGCCGCGCGATCGAGCACGACATCGACGTGCTCGTAGT
>JADZCB010000059.1 GCA_020851775.1 Gammaproteobacteria bacterium | reverse complement strand
TGGGCGATCTGTCGGTGTTCAACGTGAAGCTCGACAGCGGCAAACTGATCAAGGTCACGCAGCCCAATCTCATCCGCCACGCCGAGGACGAGATCACCTGGGACCAGCGCGTCTGGGTGCATTGGGCTGCGGCGAGCGGGGTCGTGCTGACCACATGATCCGGCACGACAGTCTGCCGCTCGGCGATCGGCTCGCGGTCAGTGCCGGGCCGCTGATCCGGCGGCTGGCCGGCATCACGCCGGTGCGGCGGTTCCTGAACGTATCCGGGCGGTTCGTGACGGGTCGCGGACTCGTCGTCGCGGTGCCGTATGGCTGGCTCGCACTGTTCTTCCTCGTCCCCTTTCTGATCGTGCTGAAGATTTCCTTCGCCGATCAGCTCATCGCGCAACCGCCCTATTCCGCTCTCGTCGAATGGACCGCGGAAGGCTATCTGACGCTCAGATTGAACGTCGAGAACTATCTCTTCCTCGCGCGTGACGCACTGTACTGGAAGGCCTACCTGCGCTCGGTCGAAATCGCGTTCTTCTCGGCCTCGATCTGCCTCGTCATCGCCTACCCGATGGCCTACGCGATGGCACGCGCCGATCGCGCATTGCGCGGACTGCTGCTGATGCTCGTCGTGCTGCCGTTCTGGACATCATTCCTGTTGCGCGTCTACGCCTGGATCGGACTGCTGAACAACACGGGCGTGATCAACAACACGTTGCTCGCGCTCGGGCTGATCGACCGGCCGCTCGGCATGATGCGCACGGATTTCGCCGTCTACGTCGGCATCGTCTATTCGTACCTGCCGTTCATGGTACTGCCGCTCTACGCGACACTTGAAAAAATGGACCTGACGCTGCTGGAGGCGGCCGAGGATCTCGGCTGCCGCCCGTTCGAAGCCTTTCTGAGCATCACGCTGCCGCTGTCGCTGCCTGGCATCATCGCCGGTTTCTCGCTCGTGTTCATCCCGGCGCTCGGTGAATTCGTGATCCCGGATCTGCTCGGCGGCACGGAGACTCTGATGATCGGCAAGGTGCTGTGGGACGAATTCTTCTCGAACCGCGCCTGGCCGCTCGCGTCGGCGGTCGCGATCGCGATGCTGTCCCTGGTGCTCGTCATCATGGCCTTCCAGCACTGGCTCGCGCGGCGCACGGCGGAGCCGGCATGAGGCGCGCGGTGCACCCGGCCATGTGGGCCTGGCTCATCGCCGGCTTCGCCTTTCTTTACGTGCCGATCGGCTCGCTGATCGTCTTTTCGTTCAACGAGTCGAAGCTCGTCACGGTGTGGAGCGGCTTCTCGACGCGCTGGTACGGCGCGCTGTTCCGCAACGAGCAGATTCTCGACGCCGCCTGGCTGTCGGTGCGGATCGCCGCGGTGAGTGCCGCGCTCGCCGTCGTGCTCGGTACGCTGGTCGCCGTCGCCCTCGCACGCTTCGGCCCGTTTCGCGGGCGCGCGCTGCTGTCGGGCCTGGCGACCGCCCCGCTCGTGATGCCCGAAGTGATCACCGGCCTTTCGCTGCTGCTGCTGTTCGTCGCGATGGAACAGGCTTGCGGCTGGCCGGCAGGCCGCGGCACGCCGACGATCATCATCGCGCATACGACTTTCGCCCTCGCCTACGTGGCGGTGATCGTGCAATCGCGGCTGGTCGGCATGGACCCGTCGCTCGAAGAAGCCGCGATGGACCTCGGCGCGAAACCGACGAAAGTGTTCTTCGTGATCACGCTGCCGCTGATCCTGCCGGCCCTCGTCGCCGGTTTTCTGCTCGCATTCACGCTGTCATTGGACGATCTCGTGATCGCGAGCTTCGTGTCGGGCCCCGGCTCCACGACGCTGCCGATGGTGATCTACTCGAAGGTCCGTCTCGGCCTGTCCCCGGAGATCAATGCACTCGCGACACTGCTCGTGCTCATCGTCACCCTCGGCGTCGCCGCCGCCGGCCTCCTGCTGAAACGCGCCGAACGCACGCGTGAACGCGATACGCGGATGGTCTTGGAGAAATAGCGCGCGTCGTAGGTGGTTGAGGTGCTGGGTTTGCCACAGAGCACACCCAGCACCTCAACCGCGATCACAAAGGCTGCTGCTGCGTGATGCAGTGGACGTTGCCGCCGCCGTAGAGGATTTCGCGGCCGGGGACCTGGCGGATGGCGCGGTCGGGGAACTGCTCGGCGAGGATCGCGGCGGCGCGCGCGTCGTTCGGATCGCCGAACGCGGGCAGGATGACCGCGCCGTTGACGATGAGGAAATTCACATACGACGCGGCGAGCCGCAGGCCCGCGGGGCGGGCCAGCGTGCCGGCCCGCGGCAGGATTTCGGCCGCCTCGTCGACGCTCAGCGCGATGGCGCGTGACGGAAGCGGAAGCTTGACGACCTCGAGCGCCCGCCCCTGCGCATCGCGCATCGCCGTCAGACGCTGCCACGCCTCGCTCGAGATTGGATACTGCGGGTCGCTGTCGTCGTCGGTCCAGGCGAGGGCGACGACCCCCGGACGCAGGAAGCAGCACAGGTTGTCGATGTGGCCGTCGGTCTCGTCGTTGAAGATCCCCTGCCCGAGCCACAGCACCGTCGACACGCCGAGGTAATCGCGCAGGTGTCGTTCGATGCCGGCGCGATCGAGCATCGGGTTCCGGTTGCGGTTCAACAGGCATTGCTCGGTCGTGAGACAGGTGCCCTCGCCATCGACGTGCACGGCGCCGCCTTCGAGCACGAGTGGCGCGCGGTAGCGCACGACGCGTTCGAGATCGGCAATCTTGGCCGCGACGAGGTCGTCGTCTGCCCACCCTGCGTAAAGCCCGCCATCGTGCCCACCCCAGGCATTGAAGACCCAGTCGACGGCTCGCACTTCGCCGTGCGCGTCGCGCACGAAACTCGGGCCCGTGTCGCGCAGCCAGGCATCGTCGGTCGTCAGTTCGACGAGCCGCACGCGCGGCACGAGCAGCGCGCGGGCGCGCGCGTAATGGCGGGCGGACACGCCGAGCGTCACGTCCTCGTGGTCGGCGATGGTGTTCGCGACGTGAGCGAACGCGTGCTGGGCGGGCACGGCGTCCAGGCGCCAGTTGTCGGGCCGCTCGGGCCAGGCCATCCACACTTGCGCCTGCGGCGACCATTCGGCCGGCATCGCGAAACCGTCGGCGGCCGGCGTGCTCGAAGACAGGCTGTGCATGGCCGCATCGTAGCAGGCCGCCCGCGGATTTCGGGCGGCGGGACGTCTTATGATGACGGCATGCCGGGCACCACCCAGACGGACAGCGTCCGTAATTTTTCCTGCGCGCGCCTCGCCACGCGCCAGGCGCGCGAAACGGCGCGCTGCGTGTCGGCGAACCCCGCCGCAGCCGGGACAGCGACGCCCGTGACGTTCGCGCGACGACCGTCACTTTTGCAGAGTTTCGTCGGCGGCCGCAGACTTCGAGGGGGGCGCATGCCGGCGCGCCGCCTTTTTACCGATTTCCGGAGTGTTTTCGATGACAGACCACCGCGCGTCAGCCGACGAAGCCCGCGAGTTTCTCGCGAAGAATCCCGACATCCGCCACATCCAGATGATGCTGGTCGATCACAACGGCGTGCTGCGCGGGAAGTCGTTGCGGCCGCATGAACTGATCCCGCTGTACGAAGGCGGTCGCCCGCTGCCGAGTTCGATCGCAGCACTGACGCTCGATGGCGACGACGCCGAGAACACGGGCCTGCTGTGGGAAGTCGGTGACATGGACTGCCTCGCTTTCCCGGTGCCGGGCACGCTGCTGCGCAGTCCGTGGCTCACGGCGCCGACGGCACAGGTGCTCGTGATGCTCGATCCCGAACTCGGCATGCCGTCGGCAGCGGCCGATCCACGCCTCACCGCGATCCACGTCATCGAGCGCCTGATGAAGCACGATCTGAACCCGGTGATGGCGGTGGAACTCGAGTTCTACCTGCTCGATGCCGCGAGCATCCGGCAGCGACCGCCGGTCCCGGTCGCGCCGCGCGGCGCGCATCCGCACGTCTACAGCATCGACGAGATGGAGGCGCTCGGCCCGTTCTTCGACGACATCTACCGCGCCTGCGACGTGCAGAATCTGCCGGCGGAAACGGCGATTTCCGAATTCGGTCCCGGTCAGCTCGAGATCACGCTGACGCATCGCGCCGATGCGATCCGTGCGCTCGACGAGGCGACGCTGTATCGGCGCCTGGTGAAGGGCGTCGCGGCCAAGCACGGCTATCTCGCATGTTTCATGGCGAAACCGTTCGGCGGCCATGCCGGCTCGGGGACACACCTGCACCTCAGCCTGACCGATCGCGCCGGCCACAATCTTTTCGCCGAGGAGGATCCGGCCGGCACACCGGCGCTGCGCCATGCGATCGGCGGGATGGCGGAGACCGCCGCCGACATGATGGCGTTGTTCGCCCCGCACGCGAATTCCTACCGCCGATTCACCTCGAACAGCTATGCGCCGCTGTTCCCGACCTGGGGCATCAACAACCGCACCGTGTCGCTGCGCATCCCGACCGGTGCGGCAGCAACGCGCCATGTCGAACACCGGATCTGCGGCGCGGACGCGAACTGCTATCTCGCGGCGGCCGCGGTGCTCGCCGGTGTCGATCACGGCATCGACCGCGAGATCGATCCTGGCACGCCGGTCGCGGGGGACGGCTACCAGGTCACCGATGCGCCGCCGCTGCCGGTGCACTGGCCGATGGCGATCGAACGCTTCGCGCAGTCGCCGATCGCGAAGGACTATTTCGGCAAGCGCTTCGTCGAAGTCTATTCGGCGGTGAAGCGCACCGAGTCGCAGCGCTATCTCGCGGAAATCAGCAACCAGGACTACGACTGGTATCTGCAGACGGTATGAAGCGATGAAGCCGACGGCCTCGCCGTCAACGTACCGGACTAATGAAGACGATTTCGTGGATGCGCTGGGGGCTGCCTATGTCACTGAAACGCCCGGTTAATCTCGCCACGGAGGAAGAAAAATAATTGTTGGATAGCCCCGCAATGTCAGCGCCACCGGTTGCGACCGCGTTACAGAGCGGCAAGCCCAATCAATCTCTTCCTCGGTGCCCTCCGTGTCCTCCGTGGCTAGATTCAGGCGGCGTATCGGCGGCGCAGATCTCAAGTTCCGCTACGCATCACTTGGGCTGCAGCGGCGTGGCGTTCAAGGCGGTGCGCGATTGGGACTGGACCGCGGGCCGTCGCGCGCCAAGAATCGGCCGACGAACAACCCGTGACGGCCGTGGTGGCCCGACACGGACCCAAGACTGACGCGAGGAGCTGACATTATGAGCAACACGATCGCCGGCGGCCGGGGCGCCGCTGCACCTATGATCCTGGACGCCGCCGTGATCGGCGCAGGGGTCGCGGGCCTGTACCAGGTCTATCAACTGCGCAAGCTGGGCCTTTCGGTGCAGGGTTTCGATACCGCATCGAATGTCGGGGGAACCTGGTACTGGAACCGGTATCCGGGGGCGAAGTTCGACTCCGAAAGCTACATCTACCAGTACCTGTTCGACGAAGCGCTGTACAAGGACTGGAGTTGGAGCGAACGCTTCCCCGGCCAGCCGGAGATTGAACGGTGGATGAACTACGTCGCCGATCGCCTCGATCTGCGCAAGGATTTCCAGTTCGAGACCACGATTGAATCCGCGCATTACGACGAGCAGACCGATCGCTGGACGTTGACGACGCAGACGGGCCAGGTCATCGACACGCAGTTCGTCATCGCCTGTTGCGGGATGCTGTCGGCACCGCTCGAACATGTGTTCGAAGGCCAGGACAGCTTTGCAGGCCGGCTGTTCCATACCGGTCGCTGGCCCAGGGAAGCGCTCGATTTTTCGGACAAGCGCGTCGGCGTCGTCGGCATCGGGGCGACCGGTATCCAGGTCATCCAGACGATCGCCCCAAGGACGCGGCAGCTCACGGTGTTCGTGCGCACCCCGCAATACATCAGCCCGATGGCGAATCCGCAGTACGGGCCGCAGGAAGTCGCCGCCTACAAGGCTCGCTTCGAAGAGCTGCGTGACACGCTGCCCCATACCTTCAGCGGCTTCGAGTTCGAGTTCCCGACCGGGGCGTGGAACGATCTGACGCCGGCCGAGCGGCGGCAGCGCCTCGAGGACAATTGGGCCTGGGGCTCGCTGAAACTCTGGCTCGCGACCTGTCCCGAAATGTTCACCGACCCGACAATCAGCGAGGAAGTATCCGGGTTCGTGCGCGAAAAGATGCGCGAACGCCTGCGGGATCCCCGGCTGTGCGAGATGCTGATCCCGACCGACTACGGTTTCGGCACGCATCGTGTACCGCTCGAAAGCAACTATCTAGAGGTGTACCACCTGCCGCACGTGACGGCCGTCAGCGTCAAGGACAACCCGATCGCACGCGTCGTGCCGCAGGGAATCCAGCTCGCCGACGGCACCGTGCACGAACTCGACGTGCTGATTCTCGCGACCGGCTTCGATGCGGGCTCGGGCGCGCTGACGCGCATCGATGTCCGCGGCCGCGACGGCCGCTCGCTGAAGGACGACTGGAGTCGCGACATCCGCACCACGTACGGCCTGCAGGTCCACGGCTATCCGAACCTGTTCACGACCGGTGCACCGCTCGCGCCCTCGGCCGCGCTGTGCAACATGACGACCTGTCTGCAGCAGCAGACGGAATGGATCACCGCGTTCATCGCGCATCTGCGTCAGCGCGGCAAGCGGGTCGCCGAAGCGAGCAAGGCGCTCGAGGATCGTTGGGTCGCGCATCACGACGGCATCGCGAACGCGACGCTCGTGACGAGGACGAACTCCTGGTACATGGGCTCGAACGTCGACGGCAAGCCGCGCCGCCTGCTGTCATACATCGGCGGCGTCGGCCAGTATCGTCAGCAGTGCGACGAGCTGGCACAGCAGCAGTACGCCGGCTTCGACATCCGCTGAGCCGCAGCGCTCGACGATCGCCCGATGGTCGGGCGATCGTGCGGCGTCGACAGCGCGAGGAAGGACGATGCACCGTCATACGGCCCGTATCGAATGGCAGCGGGACGCCGGCGATTTTTCCCGCGGCCGTTTCAGTCGC
>JADZCB010000058.1 GCA_020851775.1 Gammaproteobacteria bacterium | reverse complement strand
CCGGGATGGACCGCTTCACGCTGGCCGCCAGGGCCGTGGTGAAAGAACGGTTCCGCGATGTCCTTGCGCTGGATGTCGACGCGCTCACCGCGATCGAGATCCGTGATTGAACGCTTGCCCACCGCCTCCGCCACGGCACGGCGGATCTGGTCCTTGTAGCGGCGGACGAAGCGTTCGCGATTGACGGCGTTGCGATGCCGCCCGTTGAGTCTGCGATCGACGATCATGCGCGGACCCCGGGGCCTCAGGAGGCCTTTCTCACACGCAGGTACCATTCACACAGCAACCGGACCTGCTTTTCGGTGTATCCCTTCGATGTCATGCGACCGACGAAGTTCTCGTGCTTCTTCTGATCTTCGCTCGACCCCTTCGCGTTGAACGAGATGACGGGCAGGAGATCCTCGGTGTTCGAGAACATCTTGCGTTCGATGACCTCGCGCAGCTTTTCGTAGCTCGTCCACGCGGGATTGCGACCGCCGTGCGCGGCCCGTGCGCGCAGCACGAAATTGACGATTTCATTGCGGAAATCCTTCGGGTTCGCGATCCCGGCCGGCTTCTCGATTTTTTCGAGCTCGGCGTTGAGCGCTGCCCGATCGAAGATTTCGCCCGTATCCGGATCACGATAGTCCTCGTCCTGGATCCAGTAATCGGCATAGATGACGTAGCGATCGAAGATGTTCTGCCCGTACTCGGAGTAGGACTCGAGATACGCGGTCTGGATTTCCTTGCCGATCAGCTCGGCGTAGCGCGTCGCGAGATGTCCCTTGAGGTGGGCGAGATATTTGTCCTCGATTTCCTTCGGGAACTGTTCGCGCTCGATCGCCTGCTCGAGCGTGTAGAGCAGGTGCACGGGGTTGGCGGCGATCTCGCTATGGTCGAAATTGAACACTTTCGACAGGATCTTGAACGCGAAGCGCGTCGACAGCCCGGTCATGCCTTCGTCGACGCCGGCAAAGTCGCGATATTCCTGGAAGCTTTTCGCCTTCGGATCGACGTCCTTGAGGTTTTCGCCGTCATAGACGCGCATCTTCGAGTAGACGCTGGAGTTCTCCGGCTCCTTGATGCGGGACAGCACGGCGAACTGCGCCATCATCTCCAGGGTGCCGGGTGCGCACGGGGCCGCGGCCAGCGAGCTGCCGTTGAGCAGTTTCTCGTAGATTTTCACTTCCTCGGACACGCGCGTGCAGTACGGCACCTTGACGATGTAGATACGATCGAGGAACGCCTCGTTGTGGCGGTTGTTCTTGAAGGTGAGCCATTCGGACTCGTTCGAGTGCGCGAGGATGATGCCTTCGAACGGGATCGCCGACAGGCCTTCGGTGCCCTTGTAGTTGCCTTCCTGGGTCGCCGTCAGCAGCGGATGCAGCACCTTGATCGGCGCCTTGAACATCTCGACGAACTCGAGCAGACCCTGGTTCGCGAGGCACAGGCCGCCGGAGTAGGAATAGGCATCGGCATCGTTCTGCGCATAATGCTCCAGCATGCGGATGTCGACCTTGCCGACGAGCGAGGAGATGTCCTGGTTGTTCTCGTCGCCGGGCTCCGTCTTCGCGACGCCGAGCTGGCGCAGCACCGACGGGTGACGCTTGACGACGCGGAAGCGCGAAATATCGCCCTTGAATTCATGCAGACGCTTGATCGCCCACGGTGACATCAGGCCGGTGAGATAGCGACGCGGAATGCCGTATTCGGACTCGATCTGCTCGGCGTCCTGCACCGGCGAGAACAGGCCGAGCGGTGATTCGTTCACCGGCGAGCCCTTCAGCGCGTAGAACGGCATCACTTCCATCAGCGACTTCAACTTCTCGGCGAGCGAGGATTTGCCGCCGCCGACGGGGCCGAGCAGGTAGAGCACCTGCTTGCGCTCCTCGAGACCCTGCGCGGCATGCCGGAAATAGGACACGATCTGCTCGATCGTCTCCTCCATGCCGTAGAAGTCCTTGAAGGCCGGGTAGCGGCGGATCAGCTTGTTGGCGAACAGCCGCGACAGACGCGGGTCCTTGCGGGTGTCGATGACTTCGGGAATGCCGATCGCGAGCAGCATGCGCTCGGCGGCGGACGCGTAGGTATTGGGCTCGTTCCGGCAGAGGTCGAGGTATTCCTGGAGGGAATATTCAGTCTCCTGAGCGCTTTCGTAGCGGGCCAGGTACTGGTTGAAAATACTCATAGTCGCTTCCTCACGATGACGATTCCCGTGAGAGGTCTCAAAGCGACTCGCGCACTGCCAGGTTTTCAGTGGTCTTCTTGGCGCGGGTTGCCTCGATGACCTCCTTACGGCTGCGAAATTGCAAGGCCTGTGCCAAACGGCTGGGCGACCGTCTTTCCTCGCCTTGTGTGGCTTGGACCACAGTTATACGCCAATTGTTGCGCGTTGGACTGTATTGTTTCGCACATTGCGCGTTCGGTGTTGCCCTACACGAACAGGGGTGAAGCGCGGTCATGAGGCGGGTGACGGCAAGCGGCAATGATGTGCCGCATGGCGGGCACGTGCTTGAATCCGCACGGAATCGTGTCATCGATCCGATCCAGTGGCAGCAACGTCGGGGCACAAGCGATGCAAAAACGTGCATGCCTGCGAAAACGGTGCACGGTATGCGTGATCGATCGGCGCCGCGTGACGCCCGGGTGTCCGCCTGCTGGCGGAGAAGTCGGGGTCCTGACGTCAGGTGTCATCGCCCGCAGCGCCAATCATGGCGGCGCGATTCCCCGGCCGGGTGCGTCCACCTCGCGCCTCGCCCGTCGCGTGATGGCCTGCTAGGCTAAGGCCGCGTCGCCGGCACGCCGCAGGCGATGAACGCGAAACCTATCGGGGAGAACGGCATGAGTCGAAGTTCGCACCTCCGGCATGCGTTGCGCTTCATGGCGATCCTGCTCGCATGTCCTGCCAGCGCTGCGTTCGCCGTCGATTGTGCGCAGGCCCCTGGGCCGCGCGAAGCCGTGCAGGCATACGGCAAGGCGATGCAGGAGAAACGCTTCGAGGATGCCTACGATCACGTCACCGCGACGATGACCGACGGCCGCCCGCGCGAGGAATGGGCCGCCCTGCAGCGCAAGATGTTCGAACTGGGCGGGGTCGAACTGCAGGATCCCGACGTCCGTACGCCGCGCCGCGCGATGCGCGACGGCACGTGCGCCGATGTCGCGCAGGTGCCGAACGTGCTGCGCGCGAAGGATGTACTGAACAATCAGGGCAGTACCGAATTCGAGGTCTATACCGTGATATTCGGCGATGGTGCGTGGCGCATCGATTCACAGGAGACGCTGTTCGACGAACCGAAGATCCGGGAATGGTTTCCGGATGACGAAATCCCCGCCTTCGAGGGCACGGCACCGGCGGATTGAAGCGTGAATGCCTGTCACCGCCACGCGTCGCGCGGCACGCCGACATGAACGCCGAGACCCGGCACGGCGTCGT
>JADZCB010000057.1 GCA_020851775.1 Gammaproteobacteria bacterium | reverse complement strand
GACCATCACGTGCCGACCGGCTGCGCGCGACATCGATGCTGGCGCGGCCGGCACGTCGACGGGTGCCGCAGGGCCCGACGACAGCGGCAGCAGCACCTCGAAAGAGGCCCCGCCGGCGTCGCCACCGAGCACGACATGCCCGCCATGGCGGTGGACGATACCGTGCACGACCGCCAGCCCGAGGCCGGTGCCTTCGCCGACACGCTTGGTGGTGTAGAACGGCTGGAACACCTGCGTGCGCAGTTCGCACGGCACGCCCGTGCCGGTGTCCGCGACACGCAGCACGACGAAATCCGCGGCGAACGGCTGGCCGCATGCCGAGCACGTCCCGCTGACGGACTCGGCGCCGCGCACTTCGATGCGCAACCTGCCGACACCGTTCATCGCATCGCGGGCGTTGATCACGAGATTCATCACGATCTGTTCGATGTCGACGCGCTCGGCCTGTACCGGCGGCAGATCGGAGTCGCACTCGAATTCGATCGTGATACTCGACGGAATGGTCGCGCGCAGCAGCCTCAGACTGTCCTCGATCACGGGGCGCAGGGCGAGCGGTGCGGGCCGCTCCGCACTCTCCAACGGCCGGCTGCGTGCGAAACTGAGCATCTTGGTGACGAGATCCCGACCCCGTTCGCCGGCGATGCGAATGGCATTCAGATAATCGTCGAGCTTCGCATCACCGCTCGCGCGTGCACGCCGCGACGCGAGTTCACTGTAGCCGAGCACGGTCGCGAGCAGATTGTTGAAGTCGTGGGCGATACCGCCGCTCAACTGTCCGATCGCCTCGCGTTTCTGCATCTCGATGACCTGAGACTGCAGGCGCAGGCGTTCGGCTTCGTCCGCATGGCGCTTGCGCAGATCGCGGCCCACCGCCATCGCGACGTGGCTGCCGTCCGCGCGCTGATGCACGAGCGTGACCGCGACGTCGACGGGAATACGCGTGCCGTCACCGGCCGCGAGCTGCAATTCGATGTGCAGATGACCGGCGGCGCGCGCCCGCATGACGAGCGCGGCGAAACTGGCGACGTCGACATCGGGCAGCAGATCCATCGGCGTCATCGTCCGCAGTTCGTCCCGCGTGCGTCCGAGCAGGCGCTCGGCAGCAGGGTTGACGTCGATGAAATGCAGCGGCCCATCGGCTGCCGGCACCTCGAACGTCAGCATCGGGTCGATGCTTTCGTCGAACAGCGCATGCAGATGACGTTCGCTGGCGCGCAGTGCGTCTTCTGCCGCACGCCGCGCATTGACATCGCGCGCCACGCCGATGAGGCCGATGCAGCGCCCACCGTCGTCGTACACCGGCGACTTCGTCGCGATGACCCAGCCGACGTCGCCCTGCGGCGCACGCCAGTACTGTTCACGCTCGCTGATCTCACCCGTCGCGATGACGTGCCGATCCTCTGCGGTCCAGCGTGCCGCATCGTCGGCGAAGAACAGTTCCGCGTCGGTACGTCCGACGATCTCGGCGGGCGGGCGGCCGACGACGGCGGCGAAGCGCGAGTTGCAGCTCACGTGCCGCCCGTCGAGGTCCTTGCGCCATACGTAATCCGGAAGCTGTTCGGCGAGCAGCCGGTATTCCGCGAGCAGGCGCTGTTGCGACGCATACAGCGCTTCGGCGCCGCGCCGCGCGAGGTGCAAGGCCTCGGCGACCAGGCTGCTGCCGATGCCGAGCACCACGAACAGGCCGAAGCGCGTCGCTTGCGTCGCGACTGCCGGGCCGCGTGAGGACAGATCGATCCCGGCGAAATCCGACCACAGCAGTCCGGCTGCCGCCAGCCCGGTCGCCGCGAGTCCCGGTCCGACGCCACCGAACAGCCCACCGAGCGTGACGGGGATCAGGAACACGATCATCAGCCCGCGCAGCGCATGATCCGCGGGCAGGCTCGCCCGAAACCCGAGCATCGCGAGCGTCAGCAGCACCGCCACGAGATAGGCGACGGACGGCCGATACCCGCGGGCGGCACCGGCAATGGTCTCGGGCGGAACCGCGCCGCGTGTGCGGTCCAGGAAGCACAGCAGCCCGTAGAGCACGAAGGTCGTCACGCCGACGAACACGAGGCCCTTGTACATCGACAGCAGCGCGCGAATGTCGGCGTCGACGTAGCGCTCGAGCACGAAATCGGACGCAACGATCCACAGCGTCGCGGCGAAGGCGTAGATTGCGGCGATGCGCGCGGACAGCGGCCGGTGGCGAAACGCTTCGGCGCCGGCGGATGTCCTGTCGTTCATGACCCGAGCATAAACGACGGCGCTGCCTTCACCAATCGCCGGCGCACAGCCGATCAGCCGCGCGTGCGCAGCCCGAGCGTCGCCAGCAAACCGATGCCGGCGCCGAACATCACGTAGTAGGCGGCCGCGATCGGTTGGCCGGTGATCGCGATCAGCCAAGTCACGAAGAACTGGGCGAAACCGCCGAACAGCATCACGGCGAGGTTGTACGCGAGCGACAGTGCCGTCGAGCGCACGCCGGCGGGGAACTGTTCGGCGACCGCGGTCGACAACGGTCCGTAGAACACACCGATCAGCGAACACAGCGTCGCCTGCGTCAGGATCAGCGTCGCCAGATCGGGCCGCGCGTGCAGCCGCTCGAACAACGGCAGCAGGAATACGAGACAGGCGACGCTGCCGGCGATCATCGGCGCCTTGCGCCCGACGCGATCGGACAGCGCCCCGACCACGGGAATCACGATCGTCAGACATGCGAGCGCAATCACCTGCGCCGTGAACGCGTCCTCGAGCGGCATGCCGAGCTGCGTGCTGGCGAACGTCGGCATGTAAATCAGCACCACGTAATAGGTGATGGTGCCGCAGATCACGAGGCCAAAGGTCACCCCCACGCTGCGCGCGTGTGCCCGCATGATCGTCCACAGCGGCAGATCGGCCGTACGCGCGGCACGCGCGCTTTCGAATTCTGCCGTTTCCTCGAGGTGCCGGCGCACCCACATGCCGACGGGTCCAATCAGGAGGCCGATGGCGAACGGCAGACGCCAACCCCAGCTTTCGAGCTGGTCCGGCGTCAGCACCTGGGTGACGAACCAGCCGGCGAGCGCTCCGCCGAGCGCAGCGAGACTCAAGCCGACCTGCTGGAGCGATCCGTACAGCCCTTTGCGGCCACGCGGCGCCACCTCGACGAGAAAGGATGTCGCGATCGCAAACTCGCCGCCGGTCGCGAACCCCTGCAGCAGGCGCGCGAGCACGATGATCATCGGTGCGGCGATCCCGATGGCGGCATAAGGCGGCGCACATGCGATCATCGCCATCGCGAGCGTCATCAGCCCGATGATCAATTGCAGCGCCGCCTTGCGCCCGTGTCGATCGGCATAGATGCCGAGCACGATGCCGCCGACCGGGCGCATGAAGAAGCCGACGCCGAAGGTCGCCGTCGCTTTCAGGATGCGGGTGAGTTCGCTGTCGCCCGGAAAGAACAGGTTGCCGATGATGACGGTGAGCGCGCCGAAGACGACGAAGTCATACCATTCGAGCGCGTTGCCGATGACGGCAGCCGCGACCTGGCGGGCGTGCGGTGCAGATTTGGCGTGGGTCATCGGGGGAGTATACCGGGGCATCCGGTCGCTGCCCGGCGCGTGCAGGATCCCGCGGCCATGCCGCGTCCCCCGTCCGTCGCCATGCAACGATGCAGGTTCCGCTCAACGATGCGTCGCGGCTTCGCTGCGCGCGGCCAGCTCACGGGCTTCGCGCGCCAGCAGTTTCGCGATACGTTCCGGCGCGAAGCCGAGCGTGTACAGACCGACCGCAGAATTCGCCACCTCGCGGTAGCTCGCGATCTTTCCGCCGCGCAGTTCGCAGATCGACACGCCCTCGAACAATGCACGCCTGCCGCTCGCGATCGGCAGTTTCGATTCGTAACTGAACACGTAACGTGCGTAACCCGTGCGACCGTCGTCGACGACGTCGTGCAGATCCCAGCGAAATTCGCGCGCGTCGCGATGGAAGAAGTCCTCGACCATCGTCGCGATCGCCGTGCCCTGGAACGGGCCGTAGAAACAGTCGTGATAGATGCCGTCTGGCGTGAAGCACGCGGCGACAGCGGCACCGTCGCCGCGACACGCCGCCTGCGTCATCGTCACGATGAGATCCGCGAAGTTCATGCGAGCCCGATCGTCATGTCCTTGAGCAACGCGTTCACCGCGTTCGCCGCCTCGAGGTGCGGGAGGTGGCCGACGCCCTCCAGGCGGTGGAACCTCACGCCTGCCGGCAGGTCCGCGGCGTCGGCCTGCGGCACGATGCGGTCGGCGCCGCCCCACAGCACCTGCACGGGACAGGTGAGCGTGGCCAGTGCGGCGCGTAAATCGATGCGCTGCGCCTGGCCATCGACGAAGCCATTGGCGATCGCACGCAGCGCGTCGCCGACGCCGTCCACACGCTTGAACTTCAGCATGTCGTCGATCATCTGCCGGTTGACGAGTTCCGCATTCGCGACGAGCCGCTGCAGCACCGGCTTCAGATCGCGACGCGACTCCGCCGCGATGAAGCCGTGCACGTAGTCGCCATCGATCCGCGCACCGAGTCCGACCGGCGCAATCAGCGACAATGCACGCACCCGCGCCGGGGCCACTGCGGCGACTGCCAGCGCCACCGCGCCCCCGAGCGAGTGCCCGACGAGATGCGCCGCATCGACGTCGACGGCGTCGAGGAAATCGAGCACCGCTTGGGCCAGCGCGTCGACACTGCCATCCACGATGGCCTTCGACGACTGTCCATGACCCGGCAGGTCCAGCGCATAGACGCGCGCGACCGCCGCGAGCGGGTCGAGGTTGAACAGCCAATTGTCGCAGTCGCCCCCGAAGCCGTGGATCAGCACGACGGCCGGCCCGCTGTCGCCCCGTCGCGCGTAGCGCAGCCGTCGCCCGCCGGCCTCGACGAACTGGTACCCGGGCCCCTCGTCGCCCTCTTCCACCGCCGGCGGCACGTAGTTCGCCTGGAACTCGGTGACGAAGGCGTCGATCTCCGCGTCCGGGACCGTCGCCGGCGCGAGCACGCCGAGCAGTGCACCGATCGGCAGCACGGCATCGACATCCGCGATCTTCCGGCGCAACGTGCCGGCATCCAGCGCCTCGAAGGTGTTGGCGATCTTCTCGGTCTCGATGTCCATCACCGGATCGCCGGGCTGCAGCTCGCGTCCCTCGTCGACGAGCCAGCCGACGACCTTGCCCTCGGTCATCGACAGGCCCCATTTCGGCATCGTGATGGCGACGATGTCAGCTTTCGTCTGTGCGTTCGACATCAGGCGTACTCCGCGATCCGCCGCACGGCGGCTTCGATGCGTGCCGGACCCGGGATGTACAAATCCTCGAGCACGCCGCTGAACGGCACCGGGGTGTGCGGTGGGGTGACGAGTTCGATCGGCGCCTCGAGGGCACCGAAGGCCTTCTGCGCGACGAGCGCCGCGATGTCCGCGGCCATGCCACAGCGCGGCGATGCTTCGTCGACGACGACGAGCCGTCCGGTGTTCTCGACGCTCTCGAGAATCGTGTCCTCATCGAGCGGCGAGGTGGTCCGGGGGTCGATGATTTCGCAGCTTATTCCGTCCTTCGCGAGTGCCGCGGCGGCCTTCTCCGCGAAACCTACCATGCGGGCGAGCGCGACGATGGTGACATCGCTCCCTTCACGCACGACGTTCGCTTCACCGAACGGAATCGTATAGGACTCCTCGGGCACCTCGCCCTCCATCGCGTAGAGCGCCTTGTGCTCGCAGAAAATGACGGGATCGTCGTCGCGGATGGCCTGGATCAGGAGCCCTTTCGCCTCGTACGGCGACGACGGGATCACGACCTTGAGCCCCGGGATGTGCGTGAAGACCGGGTAGAGACACTGCGAATGCTGGGCAGCGGCGCGGAAGCCCGCGCCGATCATCGTGCGGATCACGATGGGCGTCTTCGCCTTGCCGCCGAACATGTAGCGGAATTTTGCCGCCTGGTTGTAGATCTGGTCGAAGCACACGCCTAAGAAGTCGATGAACATCAGTTCGCAGACCGGGCGCAGGCCGCACGCTGCGGCACCGACCGCAGCACCGACGAACGCCGATTCGGAGATCGGCGTATCCATGATGCGCTCGCCGTACTTGCCATAGAGGCCCTTGGTGACGCCGAGCACGCCGCCCCAGGCATCCATCTCGCCGTCCGCGCCGGTGCCGCCGATGACATCCTCGCCCATGACGATCACGTTCGAGTCGCGCGCCATCTCCTGGTCGAGCGCTTCGTTGATCGCCTGTTGGAACAGTATCTTTCGCGCCATGACTGCGTCCTCAATAACGGATGTAGACGTCGGTGGTGAGATCTTCCGGCAGCGGATCGGGTGCGGCGATCGCCTGTGCGACGGCGTCGTCGATCAGCTTGCGGACGTCGGCGTCGATCGCGTCGAGTTCCGCGGCCGCGATATCGGAGGCGACGCGCGCGCGAAAGCGCTGCAGACAGTCCTTTTCCGCGCGAATGCGCTTCACTTCGTCCGGTGCCCGGTAGTTCTGGTTGTCGCCTTCGAAGTGGCCGAAGAAACGATCGAGCTTGGCCTCGATCAGCGAAGGCCCGCCACCATTGCGCGCGCGATCGACCGCTTCGCGCATCGCCTCGTAGACGGCGAAGAAATCGTGACCGTCTACCGTCACCCCCGGCATGCCGAAACCCGCCGCACGCGTCGAGATATCCTCACAGGACACCGAGAACTTCGCGGCGGTCGCTTCCGCATAGCCGTTGTTCTCGGCGACGAAGATCGCCGGCAGTCGCCACACCGTGGCGAGGTTCATCGCTTCGAACGTCGTGCCCTGGTTCGAGGCGCCATCACCGAAGAAGGCGACGGCCACGCCGCCCGTGCGTTTGAGTTTCGCCGCCAGCGCCGCGCCGCAGACGAGCGGCGGGCCGCCGCCGACGATACCGTTCGCGCCGAGCATGCCGGTATCGAGATCGGCGATGTGCATCGACCCTCCCTTGCCGCGACAGGTGCCGGTCCGCTTGCCGAAGATTTCGGCCATCATGCCGTGCACGTCGACACCCTTGCCGATGCAGTGACCATGCCCGCGATGCGTGCTCGCGATCTTGTCGTCATCGGTGAGGTTCATGCACACGCCGGCGGCGGATGCCTCCTCGCCGGCATAGAGATGGACGAAACCCGGAATGCCGCCTTTCGCGAATTCGACGTGCACGCGTTCCTCGAATTCACGGATGGTCTTCATGCGCCGGTAGGCTTCGAGCAGATCTTCGCGCGACAAGGCCATGTGTCCCTCCCCCTCTGCGTTCTGGATGTTTTCGCGACGAACCGGGCAACCCTAACAAAAATCGCAAGTCCGCCACACTCACCCGCCGGGTAGTATTGGATGCTGCAATTGCACAATCCAAACATCTGAGTGTAGATAGCGGTCACGTCATTGGGCGCAAGCCCCATGCAGTCTCTTTCTGGCCACCGAACACCGAGGGTGCAACAGATTGAGAACAATCTCTCGTCACCCGAGCGATCGCGCAGCGCGCAACCTGACCTCGGGTGTGTCGGTGACATAGAAGTTCCGGGTACGCGTCGCAATCCCAAGGCACGAAATCCTTTCATCCCCTCGGTGTTCTCGGTGTTCGGTGGCAAGACTCTGCCTGACCAGTGAAGGAAGCCCGACGGAGGTTGGCACGGCACGGACCGAAGGGTCGTCATTTGCGTTTGGCCGTTTAGAATCGGTCTGTCCGGATCGACGCGGTACGTTCACGTACGCGGCGATCAGGATCGTTCGTCGTTACACCACACATATTGGGAGTTGCACGCATGCCGCTGACCGCAGAATCGATGGCCGTCCTCGAGATCCTTCAGGCCAAGGGCGTCCATCCGCTCGATCATTTCGCGCCCGCCGAGGGACGCCCCTATTTCGACGCCGTGTTCGCGACGCCCGCGGAAGACCGCGAAGCCATCGCCATCGTGCGCGATCTCAGGCTGCCGGTCAGCGGTGGCACGATCGCGGCGCGGCTCTACGCGCCGAAGGCCGGACCGTTGCCGACCCTGGTGCATTTTCACGGCGGCGGCTGGGTCTACATGAGTCTCGAAACGCATGACGGCTACTGCCGCCATCTCGCGAACACCGCCCAGATCGCCGTCGTCGCCGTCGAATACCGCAAAGCGCCGGAGTTCAAGGCACCGATCGCCGTCGACGACTGTTTCGCTGCGTTGAAGTGGGTGTGCGCGAATGCGGACGATCTCGGGGTCGATGCGGCGCGGATCGGCGTCATCGGCGACAGCGCCGGCGGCAATCTCGCCGCAGTCGTCGCGCAGCT
>JADZCB010000056.1 GCA_020851775.1 Gammaproteobacteria bacterium | reverse complement strand
TTGGTATCTTCCGGACCCGTCGCGAAGTCGTATTCGCCGGTCAGGAGATAGAGCGGGCAGCGCTGCGTGTCTATCGTGTTGACGTACGGCGTCGCGTCGTATTCGACCGAGTAGTAGTAGAGATCGCCCTTGAACACCATCGGCGCGCCCTGGCTGTACCCGAAGACGGTCTCGCGGATGTTCGGTTCCGGGCTGGTCGGCGCGCACAGGCCGTACATCGTCGCCGGCTTCGCCTCGTTGCTGATCCGCGGATGATAGAACTGATCGAGGTAGTAGCCCGGGCTGTTCAATGACGCCTCCACACCGATGCAGGCCCGGAATGCATCCGGATGGTGTGCGCACAGATCGACGGCGACCTGGCCGCCCATCGAGCAACCGATGAACACCGGCTTGTCGAGTTCGAGTGCCTGCGCGAAGCCCGTGATGAATTTCAGGAAGAAGTCGCGCGTCAGGTTGTAGGGTCTGGTCCAGTGGGCATCGCCGATGGGTGGCAGCGACTTGCCATGGAACGGCAGGTCCCACGCGAACACGCGATAGCGATCGGTGATGTCGCGATCTTCGAGCAGATGCCGCCACTGGAAGCCATGGGCCCCGGCCGTGTGCTGGCAAATCAGCGGAATGCCCGCGCCGCTGCCGGTGTAGCTGGTTTCGTAGTAGACCCGGTATTCGATGCCATTGACGGTCAGGTAGACGTAACGACCGACCGCTGCGTCGTGCTTCGCCATGTTCAGTTCCTCACTGCATGTTCGCGCATGATCTGGAACATGCGACGGAAGGCGCCGTAATAGGCGAAGAAGGTTTCGGCGTCGCCACTCCACTCGAAGCCGCGCCGCACGATCGCGGCGAACATGTCGTGGAAGAACGGGCGCGGTACGGGCTGCAGGAATTCGCGCCAACTCGCGGCCGGCCCCTTGATGACGACGGTCGCGGTCTCGAACAGCGCCGGCGTCGTGATCGCGGCAAGTCGGCCGTCGCGAAAACGCAGCATCAGCGCTTCGTCGTCGAAATGCAGCTTCATCGAACCGTCGAGAAACCGCGCGGAAATCAGGAATTCGCCGTCGCCATTGACGGCCTCCTGGAATGCGGACTGATTGAAGTAGGCCACACCGTCTCCTTCAGCTTGGATGATGGTCGGAGAAAACGACGATAAGCGCTGGCCGGCACCGCGGCAAGAACCGCGAGACGCGCACGTCACACGGCGAAACTGTGCTGGCCCGAAGCCCGGCCGGTATCACTTGTCGGCCATCGGCTCGAGCACCGGCGCCTCGGGTGCCTTGACGAAGAACACCAGAAACTTGGCCGGTTCCTGCGTGCTCGCGTTGCGCGAGACGATGTGCCGATCGGCGGGCGTTTCGTAATAGGTGTCGCCGGGCTTCAGCCGTTTCAATTCGCCGCCGGCGACCTGCATCTCGATCTCGCCCGACAGAACATAGACGAAGGTGTCGGCCGGATGCGTATGCGGCGGTGTTGCCGCACCTGGGGCATACTCGACGGTCAACATCGACGCGACCGCGGTCGAACGCGGCGCAATCGGTCGTTCGATCAGCGGCGTGATCACGGTGTCCGAGGCCGCTGGCGTGTGGGTGTCCTCGTGGGCGGTCGCGGCGTCCTCGTGGGCGATCGCGGCGACGGTCACGGCGACGGTCACGGCGAGCAGGGCAATTGCGAACGCGGGCTTGTGGCTCATGACTTCGTTCTCCTCGCGGGGGGATGCGACGCGCGACAGGCGCCTTCCGGCATGATGCATGAAGACCGCACCTGTCGTCGTCAGAGAATTCGGGGTCCCAATCCAGGACACCCACCGATCGGGTCCAATCTGGGATACCCACCGATAATTCCCCTGGCGGCGCTGCCGACGTTCGACGTGTGGCGCGTCACGCCACGGCATCCGCTCCGCCCCGGTTCAGTGCATGCACTTGCCAAATCGCACGGTGGACACCATTTTGATGGTCGGGCGTTACCGACTGTTCGGGACGCGCGGAGGACTGCGGCTTCCAATCACGGCATGCGGATACCGATTCAGGAGGGGACGAATGAAGCTCGGAACGACGGGAAACCTGGCGCTGTCACTGGCATTGTGTGTGCTCGCAGCCTGTTCGGGCGACGACGCGCCACCCGCATCCTCGGTACAGCCGCCCGCCGTTCAGGCACCGGGCGCGCCGCCTTCAGAACCTGCACCCGCACCTTCACCGTCGCCCGTGCCGTCGGTCGCACCGGAAGCCGCAACGCCGCCCGCCACACCAGAGGCTGCAGCTCCATCCACACCGGAGCCTGCAGCGGCGCCCGCACCGGCGTCTCCAACGCCACCTGCGCCCGTGAACGAGGCGGCAGCCGCCACCGACACCGCCAGCGCCGCGCCGGGCTATGACGTCACCTGCCCACCCGACGCGAAAGCGGCAGAGCAATGCCAGGTCGACAAGGACACCTACATCGGATGGCGCACGTTCGCCGGACAGTGCCAGGTCTGTCATGGCGGTAGCGCGCTGGGATCGACATTCGCGCCGAACCTGCTCGACCGCTTTCATCAACGCGTCGACTATCCGCGCTTCGTCGACGTCGTGACCCACGGCTACACGGGTCAGGTCGGTGCGATGCCGGCGTGGAAGGGCAACCCTAACGTCGAGCCGCACATCGACAGGATGTATAGCTATCTGAAAGCGCGCGCCGACGGCGCACTGCCGCCGGGCCGTCCTGCGCGCAAACCGTGAGGGCGACTCAACGCATCACGAGCACCGCGTACCGCACGAGGGTGTCGAGCCAGAACAGCACGAGCAGTCCGGCCAGGATCAAGACGCTGTGCATTCGTCGCGTGCGCCACAAGTACCAAGGCAGATAGGGAATGACCCATAAAAGCACGAGGTAATCGAACTCGAAAGGCTTGTAGATTTCGGGGTGCTTGCGGCTGTCCTCGATCACCCACAGCACCAGCAGCACACAGAACAGGAAAGGCCAGACGGTGACGGCCAGGCTCGATAGTTCGACGCCGTGCCAAGCCGCGACCGCCTCGGCGATCGCGACCAGTCCCGAACCGACGACGAGCCCGACGAGATAGACCGACGGCGAGAGCAGGTTCATGCCGCGATGGTGCGTGGCAGCATCAGATGATGTCTTGATTCGCGTCAGGCGGCCGCACCGAGACCGCGTTCAACCGACCCGACAGCGTGCGAGCACGAGTTCGAGCAGCGGTGGACCGGACAGGGCGGTGAAGCCATAGCGTACGCGCACCGCCGGCAGCGGCAGATCGAGCAGCCGCGAGACGCAGCCGGGACTCGCATCGACGAGCACCTCGGCGTCGCGCGCGGCCGCGGCAATCGTTGCCGCGAGATCATCGAGCTGCGACGCCGAATAGCCGAGTGCCGGCAGCACGGGCTCCAGCGCCGGCCAGGCCCGCAGCGCGTCGGCGATGGTGCCGATCGCGTAAGGTCTCGGATCGACGAGTGCAGCGGCGCCGTGACGCTGCGCCGCCAGCAGGCCGGCGCCGAAGCGCATGCCGCCATGTGTCAGTGTCGGCCCGTCCTCGACGACGAGGACACGCCGTCCGGTGATTGCCGCCGGATCGTCGACGGTGATGACGAGATCCGACTCGACGATCGCGGCCGTGGGATTGATCGTTTCGACCGTGGCGCGCAACGCGTCCAGCACATCGCGCGCCGCACCGCCCGTCTTGCTCAGCACGACGACATCGGCGCGTCGCAGGTTGGTTTCGCCCGGGTAGTAAGTCGTTTCATGTCCGGGCCGCAGCGCATCGACGACACAGACAAGGCAATCGGGCACGATGAACGGCCCGTCATTATTGCCGCCATCCCAGAGCACGACGTCGGCTTCGCGTTCCGCTGCGGCCAGCACGCGCGCATAGTCGACCCCTGCATGGACGACCATGCCGGCCTCGACATACGGCGTGTACTCTTCGCGCTCTTCGATGGTGCAGTGCTGCCGATCGAGATCCGCGAGGCTTGCGAAACGCTGCACCGCCTGTGCGGCGAGATCGCCATAGGGCATCGGGTGACGCAGGATGCCGACGCGCAACCCGTGCGCAGCGAGACCACGCGCGAGCCATTGCGACAACGGGCTTTTCCCGGCGCCCGTGCGCGAGGCGACGACCGCCACCACCGGACGGGTCGACACCAGTTCGGTCGCGCGCGGACCCAGCAGCGCGAAACTCGCCCCCAGCGCCTGCACGAGACTCGCCTTGTGCATGACGTCCTCGTGGCGCAGATCACTGTAGGCAAGAAACACCCAGTCGATGGCGTGTTCGCGGATCAATGCCGGCAGATCCGCTTCGGGATGAATCGGAATGTCGGCTGCGTAATGCGGGCCGGCGAGGGCGCGTGGAAATGCGCGCGCCGCGATGAACGGGATCTGCGTGGCGGTGAAGGCGACGACGCGGAACTGCGGCCGCTCGCGGAAGAAGCGCTGGAAGTCGTGAAAATCGCGCCCGGCGGCGCCCATGATGATGCAGTTGAAGGTCTCGCTCATGTTCATTCACCGTCATGCACGCGGGTACCGTCCGTATCCGCGAGCGCCGCGGCCAGATTGTCCGGTGCGCAGATGATGGCACGGCGGCTGGGGCGATCGACGAAGTCGCAGGCGGCCGCGATCTTCGGTCCCATGCTACCCGGGGCGAAATGCCCGTCGGCGGCAAGCGCAGCGAGGCGCGCACGCGTGATGCGGCCGACGGCGCGCTGTCGCGGACTGCGGAAATGTTCGAATGCGCAGGGCACGTCGGTCAGCATGACGAGGGTCGTCAGCGCGAGCGCATCGGCGAGCAGCGCGGCCGTCGCGTCCTTGTCGACGACCGCTTCGACACCGAGCAGACGTTCGTGCGCCGTGGTGACCGGCACGCCGCCCCCGCCGCCCGCGATGACGACGATGCCGCCGTCGAGCAGCCGCGCGATGCTCGCGGTCTCGAGTACCGCGCAGGGTTTCGGCGACGCGACGACCCGCCGCCAGCCGCGGCCCACGTCGACCTGCACCGCGACGCCCTCGGCGCGCAGCCGCGCGGCCTCGGCGGCGGACAGCACGCGGCCTATCGGTTTGACCGGCGTGGCGAACGCCGGATCGTCGGCGGCGACCAGCACCTGGGTCAGCACCGCGCAGATCTCGCGGTCCACGCCCTGTGCACGCCATGCATTGCGCAGCGCCTGCAACAGGACGTAGCCGAGTTCGCCTTCGGTTTCCGCGACGCAGACATCGAGTGGCAGCGCATAGGCCGTGCCGAGCGCAGCCTCGACCCGGGCGAGCATGTGACCGACCTGCGGGCCGTTGCCATGGACGACGACGACGCGATCCGCATCCCGCACACAGGGCAACAAGCGTGTCGCGACCGCTTCCGCATACGCGAACTGGCCGGGCATCGTCAGCGGTTCGCCTCCCGTCACGAAGGCGTTACCGCCGAGAGCGAGCAGAAATCCGGCGGGAGTCTCGTCGTGCATGCGTGGTGTTCACAACTACAGGAAGCGGCGATATCAGGGCGATCGGACTACGGATTGCCACGCGGTGCAAGGCGGGGAATGTGCGGATCAGATCATCCCGAGACCCCGCACGAGCACCTGTAGCGACCTGGCATCGAACGCCGGCAGAAAGTGATCGACATACGGTAGCGCAGCCTTCATGCCGGCGGCGCGAACCTGGAACGTCGTCGCCCCGTACATCGGATTGATCCAGACGATCTTCCGCACGTGGCGCTGCAACTGCGCCATTTCGTGCGCGACGTGCTCGGCGCGGCCGTTGTCATAGCCGTCGCTGATCACGATGACGACGGTCGAACCCGCCGAGCCTTCGCGCACGATGCCCCGGTTGAGGCGGGCGAGGGCGCCGCCGATGTCGGTGCCGCCGGACCAGTGACTTACCTGCATGCCGACCTCGCGCAGCGAGTCGGCGACCGAGCGTGTGCGCAACGCGGCGGTGATGTCGGTGACATGGGTGCTGAAGACGAGCGTGCGCGAGTTCTTCATCAACTGCTGCAGCCCGAGCATCAGGCGCAGCAGGAAGGGATTGAACGTGTCCATCGAGCCCGACACGTCGCACAGCATCACGAGGCGGGTGCGTCGCTGGCGACGCGCACTGCGCGTCAGGTCGACCAGTTCCAGGCCATGGCGCGTGTTGCGGCGGATGCTTCTGCGCAGATCGACGCGTGCGCCACGACGGTCGGCCTGCGTGCGCCGGCTCGGTCGCGTCGCGAGACGCCGCGCGAGATCACGGATCACCGCCTCGAGCGGTGGGGCGTCGCTGTCCCAGCGTGCCAGCAGATCGAGTTCGCGGCCGACGTCCTGCGGCGTGAACTGGCCGGGATCGGCCGTCACTTCCTGATCGAGCGTCTTTTCATGGTGACCGAGGCGGCCCTGCATCACTTCGCCACGGATCCCGCGCGGCACCCGTCGGGTGTCGGACGCGCCATGGAAATGTTCGTCGAATATCCGATCGAACACCTGCTCCTGCTCGCGAGAGGCGACGACATTCACGCGCAGCGTGAGCCGGTAGTCGCGTTCGTCGAGGCTGTCGATCACCGTCAGTGCCTTCAGCGCATCGACGCTGCGTGCGGGAGGTACCGGCAGGCCGGCGTCGCGCAGGCGCGCGAAGAAACCGAGCGTGCGCGCGACGATCGCAGCGCCTGACGCGGACACGGGCTCAGTACACCTGGTGCGAAGTCGTCGTGGCCGGCGCTTCGCCGGCGAGCAGCCGCTCGAGATCGGCATCGTGCAGACGGACGATGTCGTCGCGGTGCTTCAAGAGGACGCCGGCCGTATCGAGCAGCACGTCCGGGGTGACCTCGGCGATGCCGAGCCCGAGCAGCGCGCGACTCCAGTCCAGCGTTTCCGCAATGCCGGGTCGCTTGTAGAAATCGATCCGACGCAAGGTCTGCATCGTCGTCGCGATGCGCGCGGCGAGCGTCGCATCGAGGGCCGGCAGACGGCGCAGGATGATCTCGCGCTCCTTGTCCGCGCCCGGATAGTCGACCCACAGGTACAGGCAGCGACGCTTCAGTGCGTCGTTCAATTCGCGGGTGCGATTGGAAGTCAGGATCACATACGGTGGCTGCACGGCCTTGAAGGTGCCGATTTCGGGCACCGTGACCTGGTAGTCCGACAGCACTTCGAGCAGGAAGGCTTCGAACTCCTCGTCGGCGCGGTCGATTTCGTCGATCAGCAGCACCGCCGGGCGCGGACCCGGATGGCGTATCGCGGCGAGCAGCGGCCGGTTCAGCAGAAAACGATCGTCGAAGATCGTCGCCTCGAGGGTCGCGCGCGCTGCGGCGTCGTGTTCGGCCATGCGGATGTGCAAAATCTGGCGCGCGTAGTTCCACTCGTAGAGCGCATGGTTCGCGTCCAGGCCTTCGTAGCACTGGAGGCGGATCAGCGGTGTATCGAGCACGTCGGCGAGCACCTTCGCGACCTCGGTCTTGCCGACACCGGCCTCGCCTTCGAGCAGGATCGGTTTCTGCAAATCGCCGGCGAGCTTGAGGGTGAGCGCCAGCGCCCGATCGGCGACATAGCCGAGATCGGCAAAGCGCTGCTGAATCGACGAGATATCATCGAGAACGAACGGATCGGACATGCGGACCTCGGGCATGCGGTGCAGGCAATAGTGCGTCGACTGCATGGCTGAGCGCAATTACCGGTCACGTTGCCGCGGCCGGGCGGCGTGAGCGACTGTGTCGCGCTTTCGAGCCGTGCCGAAACCTCGCGCCCGGTGCGGGGTGTACGAACCCGGCTGACGCGTCGCGCAGGCACGGCGGATATACTGGGCGGCATCCGCAGCGGCAGGAGATCCGAAGCCATGAAGCACCGCACGTCCGCCATTCCGCGTGCGCGATGGCGATCCCACGTGCTGCTCGTCGTCGCGGCCTGCCTTCTCGGCGGCTGCATGAGCACCACGCCGTACCGACCCGCCGCGACACCAGACGATCAGGGCTACCAGGAACAGCGCATCGAGGAAAACCGCTATCGCGTGAGTTTCACCGGCAACAGCGTGACGACACGCGAAGCGGTGGAAAACTTCATGCTCCTGCGCATCGCCGAACTCACGCTGAAGCAGGGGTACGATTATTTCGTGCTCGACAACCAGGACACCGAAGCCCAGACCTATTACCTGCAGAGCATGACCGACTACGGTGGCGCCTGGGATCCGTTCTACGGTTGCCTCTGGCCCCGCAGCGGTCTCGCGGTGTCGACGACACAGCCTGTGACGAATTACAGGGCTCAAGGCTACGTCGTGATGTTCAAGGGCCAGAAGCCGCCGCTCGAACTGAAGGCCTTCGATGCGCGCGACGTGCAGGCGAGCCTCGCCCCACTGGTGACGGGCGAGCCGGGGTCGATGCCGACGCCGTGAGCGTCTGTCCCACGCCGCCGGCCGGGGAACGACAAGCGCAGATCAAAATTGCGCAAAGCTCACAGGTGACACGTCGTCCGCCGACACAGGCGGAACGAAAGGAAGGCAATGCAATTCGACGACGTCGTACGCACGACCGGCACCGTGCGTTATTACAAACCCGATCCAGTCCCCACCGCGTTGCTCGCGCGCGTCCTCGACGCCGCGCGCTGGGCACCGTCGGGCGGCAATCGCCAGCCATTGCGCTTCATCGTCGTCCGCGACACGGTGAAGAAGCGGCAGCTCGCCGAGCTGTATCTGCCGATCTGGGAGCGATACGTCGCCGGTGTACGGCAAGGCGCCGTGCGCGTCGGTGCCAGGGCGGGCACGATCGAACATGCCGATCATTTCGCACGCCACCTCGCCGATATCCCGGTGTTGCTGCTGGTGCTGGCCCGACTTGCCGACGTGCATCCGACCGACCGCGATCTCGGCCGCCTCAGCGTCGTCGGCGGCGCATCGATCTACCCGGCGGTCCAGAATGTGCTGCTTGCCGCCCGCAACGTCGGTCTCGGCACCGCGCTCACCACCCTGCATGCGGCGGTCGAACCAGAGCTCAAGCCGATGTTCGACATCCCGGACGATATCTCGGTGGTCGCGATGGTGACGCTCGGCTGGCCGGCCCGCGACTTTCCGCGCGAACTGACGCGCCGCCCGCTGTCGGAAATGGTGTTCGCCGACCGCTACGGTGTAGCGCTGGAAGCACCTTCCCCGTAGGTCGGGCTGACGCAGGAAGCCCGACCTGCGGGATCTGCGGAACTTCAACCGCGCGATGGTTCGCGGGCCGCGTACTGCGGCAGGTCGTCACGGATCGTGTACCAGGCGGCGCGATCGGCGACGAAGATGTGGCCCTGCGGAACCAACTCGACGGCGGCGTCCAAGGTCCCGGCCCGCACGCGGACGACGTCCGCGCCATCGACCTGGCTGTAGATCGGCGAGCCGCAGAGGCTGCAGAACCAGCGCGCCTTCGCCGGTGTGGCGCGGTAGGCGCGCAAGACGTCTGCGCCCGACACCAGCGTGAAATGCGCGCGCGGCACCGGCACGCTCGCCGCGAACGCCGTTCCCTGCGCCTTGCGGCATTGAGCACAGTGACAGAACCAGACGGCGTCCGGCGGCGGAGCGATATCGTAGCGCACGGCCCCACAGAGACAGCGCCCGTGGGCGATCGTCATGCCGGCACTCTCGCGGCAAAGCGCAGACGCACGTAATCGAGTAACCACACGTCGTCACGGAAGAGGGCGGGACGTAGTCGCGCGGTGACGGCCGCGAGGAAGTCGGCCCGTGCCGTGGTCGGGACCGGGGCGAGAAACGACTGCGCCATCAAGGTCAGCCAGTCGGCGACGTCGCGTTCGAAGCGGGTGGGGCGCGCGAAGCACTCGAGTGATATGTCGACGAAGCCCGCTGCGTCGAGCAGCGCACGAAAGGCGTCGGCACTCGGAAACGTCCAGGGATTCAGTCCTTCGATCGCGCAGCCGCGCGCGCGCAGTTCGGCGTCGAGCGCAGCGACGATCGTCGCGACGTTCCCGGCACCCCCGAGTTCGCCGACGAAGCGCCCGCCAGGCTTCAGCGCGCGCCGCACGCCGGCGATCACGGCCGCCTGCCGCGGCATCCAATGCAGCGCGGCGTTGGTGAAAACGGCGTCGAATTCCGCCTGACAGTCGAGGTATTGCGCATCCGCGACCCGCGCATCGAGCCCGCGCTCGCGGGCGGCGGCGACCTGCGCCGCACTGCTGTCGAGGGCGACGACGCTGCAGCCGGCCGCGACGAGCTTCATCGTCAGACTGCCATCGCCGCAGCCGAGGTCGAGCACCCACTCGCCCGTCCGGGGCGCGAGCAGATCGAGCAGGGGTTCGCCGAGTCGGGCGACGAAAGCGGCCTCGTGCCGGTAACGCTGCGGATCCCAGATCTGATTCATCCGTCGATTATAGGGGCGGACGGCGGCGATGCCGCGCGACAAGCCGCGCCGTGCCGATCCCCGTACAATGCCCGCTCACCGATCCATCACCGTTGCGAAGGAGAACAGCGTGAGCGCGCAAATCAGGGCCATCGTCGCCGAGGAAACCGACGGCAAGATCAAGGGCAGTCTCAAGACCATCGATGTCGCCGATCTGCCCGACAACGACGTGCTCGTCGACGTCGCGTATTCGACGGTGAACTACAAAGACGGTCTCGCGATGTCCGGGGCCGGGCGGATCTGCCGCAAGACACCGATGGTCGGTGGCATCGACCTCGCCGGCGTCGTCGCCGAATCGCGCGATCCGGCGTGGCAGGCGGGAGATCGCGTGCTCGTCAACGGCTACGGACTGTCGGAGGATCAATGGGGCGGCTACGCCCAGAAGCAACGCGTGAACGCCGGTTTTCTGGTCCGCGTGCCGGACGCGTTCGGCCTCGATGAAGCGATGGCGATCGGCACGGCGGGTTACACCGCGATGCTGTGCGTGAACGCGATCCGTGATCACGGCGTCAAGCCCGATCAGGGACCCGTGCTCGTGTCGGGTGCCGGCGGCGGCGTCGGCTCGGTCGCAATCATGCTGCTCGCGAGACTCGGTTATCAGGTCGCCGCGATCACGGGTCGCGCCGCCCTGTCGGATTACCTCAAGTCGCTCGGCGCCACCGAGGTGCTCGATCGTGGCGAGTTCGCGCGCGAGCCGAAGCCGCTGGAAAAAGAGCGCTGGGCGGCGGGCGTCGACAACGTCGGTTCGACGACGCTCGCGACGATGCTGGCACAGATGAAGTACGAAGGTCTCGTTGCCGCGTGCGGGCTCGCCGGTGGTGTGCCGCTGCCGACGACGGTGATGCCGTTCATCCTGCGCGGCGTGACGCTGCGCGGGATTGATTCCGTGCAGGCCGCGATGCCGCGACGCCTGCGTGCGTGGCGGGATCTGGCCGAGCTGATCGATCGCGACAAGCTCAAGCTCGCGACGACGGTCGAACCCATGTCGCGCGTCCCGTCACTCGCGCAGGACATCCTTGCCGGCAAGGTGCAGGGGCGCGTGGTCATCGACGTCAACGCGTAGTCCGTGCTCAGGGCGGCGCGTCGCGCCACGTCAGGCCCTCGCCGCCCGCGCCATCCCGACGAGCGCCTTGCGTACCGCATCGGGCGTCGACACCCGGGCGGGAAATTCGAGGCGCCACACGCGGCGCGCCGTGCGCAGATGGATGCCGTCGGCATCGACGCCGGCGAGGGTCGGCGTGGACACGGCGGCGTCCGTGCCGGGCATGTGCGCGAGGTATTCGCGCATCGTGTCGACGTGATCGGCGTTCATGTGCGCGATCATCGCGGACTCGTCCGCGGCGCTGAACGGATTCGGCCCGAGCAGCCGGTCGGGCTCGATCCAGTGGATCGCCCCGAAGCCCCCGATATAGCGGCTGCGCACGAGGTGCAGCCGCCAGAACTCGAAGCCGTGCGTCAGGTGATAGTCCCGCGCTTCCGGAAAATAACGGTAATAGCGCGCCGCCGTGTCCACGTCGTCGGCCGCGACGCGCGCCGCATCCCCGATCAAGGTCAGACGCCCGTTGGTCTGCAGATCATCTGCGCCGCGATCGAAGACCGTCAGCGACACTTTCGAGTCGGCCACCACGTTCTTGCGATGCTGGGCGATGTCCGCAATCAGGATCACGGGCAATCCACGCCGATCGAGACAGAACGGCACCACCGAGCCGAACGGGTAGCCCGGCACGGCGACCGAAATCGTCGCCAGCACTCCGTCGTAGCAGGCGAGCAGCAGACGCCGCGCCTCGCGTGCGGTCGCTTCGATCTGCGTCATGTCGCGGGCTCGAGCTTGACGAGTTCGGCACCTTCCTGCGCGACCTGCTCGCCTTTCGAGTAACGCACTTCGGTGACGATGCCGTCGAAAGGCGCGACGATCGTGTGCTCGATCTTCATCGCTTCGAGCATCAGAAGGGCGGCACCGCGCACGACGCGATCGCCCGCCTTGACCATCACGGCCGTGATCGCGCCGGGCATCGGTGCCGTGAGACTGCCGGTCGCCGCGGCATCTTCCTCGGCGGCATGCAGCGGATCGAACACGACGAACCCGCGGTAGCGGCCATCGTGCAGGACGTGGACGCCGGCCTCGTCGACGAACACGGTGGCCCGCGACCGCGCGCCGTCGACGACCAGCGACAGGCGATCAGCGTGCATCTCGCGCGCGGTGACGAGGCTGGATTGGCCGTCGAGCGTGACGAGGAGGCCGTCACGACGATGTGCGAGGTCGAGCATGAACTCGGCGTCACCGGCACGCAGACGCAGCGTTTCGACGTGATCGTGATTGAGACGGAAATGGTCGCGCGTCTGCCACGGCGCGTCCCCGCCGCCGCGCCGCACGAGCACGGCACAGACGGCGAACAGCAGCTCGGCACGGGTCGGAGGCGCCGGCGGCGCGTTCAGATCGCCGCGATAATCCTCGACGAAATGCGTCGTGAAGCCGCCGGCCAGGTACGCCGGATGCGTGACGATGCGCTGCAGGTAGTCGACATTCGTCACGACACCGGTCAGCGCCGTTTCGCCGAGCGCGGCGGCCATCGCCTGCAACGCCTGCTCGCGATCGCTGCCGACGGTGATGAGCTTCGCGAACATCGCATCGTAGAACGGCGTGATTGCGTCGCCGCTCTCGACCCCGGCGTCGACGCGCACCGTTGTCGATGGCGCGGGCAGACGCACGTTGCGGATGCGGCCGATCGACGGCTTGAACTCCTGCGCGGGATCCTCGGCGTACAGTCGCACCTCGACGGCATGGCCACACTTGACGATGCGATCCTGCGTCAGCGGCAGCGTTTCGCCGGCGGCGACCCGCAACTGCCATTCGACGAGATCGAGCCCGGTGATCATTTCGGTTACCGGGTGTTCGACCTGCAGTCGCGTGTTCATCTCGATGAAATAAACGCTGCCGTCACCGGCGATCACGAACTCGACGGTGCCGGCGCCCGTGTAGTGCAACGATTTTGCCGCCGCGATCGCGCTGCGGTAGAGCACCTCGCGCTGGAGCTCGCTCAACTGCACCGCGGGCGCTTCCTCGATGACTTTCTGGTGCCGGCGCTGCAGCGAGCAGTCGCGTTCGAAGAGATGCACGACGTTGCCGTGGCTGTCCCCGAAGACCTGGACCTCGATGTGGCGGGGTGCTTCGATGTATTTCTCGAGCAGTACGCGGGGATCCGCGAAGGCGTTCTGCGCTTCACGCTGGGCGGAGGCGAGGGCGTCGGTGAAGTCCTCGGGACGGCGGACGATGCGCATGCCGCGCCCCCCGCCACCTGCCGTCGCCTTGATCAGCACCGGCATGCCGATCGCCTGCGCCCGTTGCGCGAGGAAGTCCGGCGCCTGTTCGTCGCCGTAATAGCCCGGCACCAGGGGCACGTCATGCCGGGAAACGACGGCTTTCGCTTCACTCTTCGAGCCCATCACGCGGATCGCCTCGACCGAAGGTCCAACGAAGACGAGCCCGGCGTCGGCGCAGGCCTGGGCGAACGCCGCGTTTTCGGACAGGAAGCCGTAGCCGGGATGGACGGCCTCGGCGCCACTGCGTCTGGCCGCGTCGATGATGCGCTCGATCGCGAGATAGCTGTCGGTCGCAGGGCCGGCACCGATGCGCAGCGCCTGCTCGTGGGTGCGCACGTGCAAGGCGTCGGCGTCGGCGTCGGAATAGACGGCGACGGGGATGATGCCCATGCGGCGCGCGGTACGCGCGATACGGCAGGCGATTTCGCCACGGTTGGCGATCAAAAGCTTCTTGAACATCGGTTCATCCTTACATGCGGAACACGCCGAAGGGCGTGCGTTCGATCGGTGCGCTCAGCGACGCGGAAAGGGCCAGGCCCAGGACGCGACGCGTGTCGACGGGATCGAGTATCCCGTCGTCCCACAGGCGCGCCGTGGCGTAGTAGGGATGCCCCTGTTCCTCGTACTGCGCCCGGATCGGCGCCTTGAACGCATTTTCGTCGTCGACGCTCCAGTCTTCGCCCGGCCGCAGGTTGTCACGTCGGACCTGGGCGAGCACGGCCGCTGCCTGTTCGCCGCCCATTACCGAGATGCGTGCGTTCGGCCAGGTCCACAGGAAGCGGGGGCTGTACGCGCGGCCGCACATGCCGTAATTGCCGGCCCCGAAACTGCCGCCGATGATGACGGTGAACTTCGGCACGCGCGCGCAGGCGACGGCCGTGACGAGCTTGGCGCCGTCTTTCGCGATCCCGCCGGCCTCGTATTTCGAACCGACCATGAACCCCGTGATGTTCTGCAGAAAGAGCAGCGGGATGCCGCGCTGGCAGCACAGTTCGACGAAGTGGGCGCCCTTCAGCGCGGATTCCGAGAACAGGATGCCGTTGTTGGCGACAATACCGATCGGGTAGCCGTACAGCCGCGCGAAGCCGGTGACGAGCGTCGTGCCGTAGAGCTCCTTGAACTCGTCGAAGCGGCTGCCATCGACGAGGCGCGCGATGACCTCGCGCACGTCGTAGGGTTTGCGCAAGTCCGTCGGCACGAGACCGTAGAGATCGCTCGCCGGATACCGCGGCTCCTCGACCGGCTCGCGCGTGAGTTCGCCGCGCTTGCGCCAGTTCAGATTCGCGACCAGCCGGCGGGCGATGGCGAGTGCATGGGCGTCGTTGCGCGCGTAGTGATCGGTGACGCCGGAACGCCGTGAATGCACATCGGCACCGCCGAGATCTTCGGCACTGACGACTTCGCCGGTGGCCGCCTTCACCAGCGGCGGGCCGCCGAGAAAAATCGTGCCCTGCCTGCGCACGATGACCGACTCGTCCGACATCGCCGGTACGTAGGCGCCGCCTGCCGTGCACGAGCCCATGACGACCGCGAGCTGCGGGATACCGAGCCCGGACATCGTCGCCTGGTTGTAGAAAATGCGGCCGAAATGTTCGCGATCGGGGAAGACTTCGTCCTGCCGCGGCAGGAACGCGCCCCCGGAATCGACGAGGTAGACGCAGGGCAGGCGGTTTTCGCGGGCGATCTCCTGCGCCCGGAGATGCTTTTTGACGGTCATCGGGTAATACGTCCCGCCCTTGACCGTGGCGTCGTTGCAGACGATGACGCATTCCGTGCCGCTGACCGAACCGATGCCGGTGATGACACCGCCGGACGGCACCTGGTCGCCGTACATGCCGCTCGCCGCCAGCGGCGACAGCTCGAGGAACGCACTGCCCGGATCGAGCAGCCGGTCGATACGCTGGCGGGGCAGCAGTTTGCCCCGCTTCAGGTGTTTGTCACGGGCAGAGGCGCCGCCGCCGGCAGTGGCGTTGGCCGTCCTGTCGCGCAGGTCGGCGACGAGTGCGCCCATCGCGTGTTCGTTCGCGGCATGCGCATCACTGCGGCGATCGAGGCGGGTCTTCAGTTCGTTCATGGCAGAGTTCACCGCAGAGTGCCGGTCAGGCATTGTGTTGGATCAGGTTTTCTAGTATTTACGTAAACGTAAAGTTTCTTTGACGTTCACGTCATCCATATCAACCAAGCTCGAAGGTGAGCTGGCTGGTCTTCGGACCGTTACGGCGGTTGAGTTCCGCCATCGTGCGCGCCTCGATTTCATCCATCGCTTTCAGAGTTTCATTGATATCGTTGATTTTATTTATTAATTCACGTCGATGTTCACGCAATTTCTCAAGCAGGAACACTGTCTGACGAGGATCGTCGGGTTGCGCCGGATCATACATGTCGATGATTTGTCGGACTTCTTCCAGCGACAACCCGACCCGGCGGCCGCGCAGGGCGAGGGTCAGCCGGACGCGATCACG
>JADZCB010000055.1 GCA_020851775.1 Gammaproteobacteria bacterium | reverse complement strand
TCGCGCTGCGGGCTCGACGCGGTCGGACAGCGGCTCATCCGCAATCTCTCGAAGGGATACCAGCAGCGTGTCGGTCTCGCCCAGGCAATCGTCCACGAACCGGCACTGCTCGTGCTGGACGAACCGACCGTCGGCCTCGATCCGGTCCAGATCCGCGACGTGCGGCTGCTGATCGCCGAACTCGCGCGCGAGCACGCGGTGATCCTCTCGACCCATCTGCTCGCCGAAGTGCAGCAGATCTGCACGCGCGTGGCGGTGCTGCACGAAGGTCGGCTCGTCTACGAAGGCCCGCTCGACGGCGACGTCTGCTGGCTCACTGTGCGACTGCGCCGACCGGCGACGACCGCGATGCTCGCCACGCTGCCCGGCGTGCACGAGGCGAAACCGGTCGCCGACGGCACGTGGCATCTGCGCGTCGCGACGCCCGCCGCCGCGGAAGACATTGCTGCCGCGATCAGCACGCGGCAGCTCGGCCTGCTCGAACTGCGCGTCGCGGACAGCGCCCTCGAGCAGACCTTTCTCGCGCTCACCGTCGGCAGCCGCGCGACGGCCTTCGCATGATCGACGCGGTCCTGCGTCGCGAAGTGACGAGTCTGTTCCGCGCACCGTTTGCGTGGGCCGTGCTCGCCGGTCTGCAATTCGTGCTCGCCTGGCAGTTTCTTGCGCAAATCGACGTCTTCGACGAATTGCAGCCGCGGCTCGCACGCCTCACCGTCGCACCCGGCGTGACGCAGCTCGTCGTGCAGCCACTGTTGGTCACCGTCGCGATGCTGCTGCTGTTCATCGTGCCGGTGCTCGCGATGCAGTCGATCGCGGGGGAACGGCGTGCCGGTACGCTGGCGCTGTGGTACAGCGCGCCGGTACGCCTGTCGACGCTGGTCGGCGGCAAATTTCTCGCGCTGCTCTGCGTGCTCGCCGTGCCGTGGGCGAGTGCCGCGCTGATGCCGTTCACGCTCGCCTGGGGCACGGCGCTCGATCTCGGCACGCTCGGCGCAGGACTGCTCGGCCTCGCACTGCTGATGATGGCGACGGCGGCGATCGGCCTGTTCTTCTCGGCGCTGACGAATCAGCCGGCGCTCGCGGCACTCGGCGGTTTCGCGTGCCTGATGTTCCTGTGGATGTGCGACTGGTCCAGTCGCATCGACGGTGAACCGACGTTGTTCACGCATCTGTCGATGATGAATCATTTCCAGAATTTCGTGCGCGGCTACGTCGACAGTGCCGATCTCGCGTACTTCCTGCTCGTGACCGTCGCCGCGCTCGCGCTGACCGTGTGGCGTCTGGATGGTGACCGCCGTGCGCTCTGAACTGCGTGGTCTGTGGCGCCGGCGCCTGGGCTATGCCGGCACGGGCTTGGCGATTGTCGTCGTCGCCGGCACCCTGCTCGCCATCGCCATCGAACACCGGCGCGGCGTCGACTGGAGTTCGACACGCCGGCACACGTTGACCGCGGCGAGCCGCGAGGTACTGACAGCGATCGCAGGACCGATCGAGGTCACGGTCTATCTGCCGAAGCAGCACGGCGGACGCGAGCGCGCACAGGAACTCGTCAGCCGCTACCAGCGCGTGCGCCACGACCTTCGGCTGCGCTTCGTCGCGCCGGCCGATGCACCCGACACGATGCGCACGGAGAACCTGCGCGAAGGCGAGATGGCCATCGCGACGACGGGCGCGCACGGCACTCGCCGCGAACTCATCGAGGTCTACACCGAGCGCGAATTCAGCAATGCGCTGGCGCGTCTCGCGCGCGCCGACGAACAATGGATCGTCTTCGTCACGGGGCACGGCGAGCGCAGTCCCGCCCGGGAAGCGAACTTCGATCTCTCGGACTGGGCGAAGCTGCTCGGCTCGCGCGGCCTGAAGGTGCAGGAGATCAATCTCGCCGCGCAGGGCGTGGTGCCGGACAACACCCGCCTGCTGGTGCTCGCGAGTCCGCAACTCGATTTGCTGCCCGGTGAAGTCGCTGCCATCGAAGCCTGGCTCGATCGCGGCGGCGCGCTGTTGTGGTTGATGGAGCCGGCGATGCCGCCGAGCCTCACACCGCTGGCGCGGCTGCTCGGTGTCGCGCCGCTGCCGGCGACGGTCGTCGATCCCGCGACGGCGCGGCTGGGTATCGACAATGCGGCGGTCGCGATCGTCACGACGTACGACGATGCACCGGCCGTCGCGGGCTTTGCCGCGACGGTGCTACTGCCGTACGCCGTGCCGCTCGAGACCACGGACACTGGCGGCTGGCAGGTCGACCGCCTGTTCGCGTCCGGTGCCGACGCCTGGGGCGAGACGGGCACGCTGACGGGATCCGTCGCGCGCGACGCGGCCGATCGCGCCGGTCCGCTGGCGCTCGCGTACGCCCTGACTCGAAAATCACAGCGCGCGATCGTCATCGGCGACGGCGATTTCCTGTCCAACACCTGGCTCGGCAACGGCGGCAACCGCGATCTCGGCGTGCGCCTCGTCGAATGGCTGACCCACAACGAGTCGCTGGTCGCGGTCGACACGCCATCGGCCCCGGACACCGTGCTGAGCCTCGAACGCTGGCAGGCGATGGTGATCGGCCTCGGCTTTCTGTTCGTGCTGCCGCTCGCGTTCGCAGCGAACGGCGTGTGGCTGTGGTGGCGGAGACGGACGGCGTGAAGAGACGGAACGATGCCTGAGCTGCCCGAAGTCGAAACCACGCGTCGCGGCGTCGCGCCGCACGTGACGGGTGCCCGGCTCTCCGCGGCGATCGTGCGTGAACATCGCATGCGCCAGCCGATCCCGACCGATCTCGACGCGCTGCTGCGCGGTCAGATCCTGCGCGAGGTGAAGCGCCGAGCAAAGTATCTGCTGTTCGACTTCGAGCGCGGCACGCTGATCGTGCACCTCGGCATGTCGGGTTCGCTGCGCGTGCTGGCGCCAACGGCACCGCCGCAGCGCCACGATCACGTCGATCTCGTGTTCGACGATGCGGTCTGCCTGCGCCTGCGCGACCCGCGGCGTTTCGGCCTCGTGTCGTGGTGGACCGGCGATCCCCTCACGCATCCTCTGCTGGCTGCGCTGGGACCGGAGCCCTGGGATCCACGCTTCAATGCGGATTATTTGAGCGCGCTCGCGCAGTCGCGTCCGGGGGCGGTGAAGAACTTCGTGATGGACGGTCACGTGGTCGTCGGCGTCGGCAACATCTACGCGAGCGAGTCGCTGCATCGCGCCGGCATCCACCCGACGCGGCCGGCGCGGCGCGTCAGTCACGCGCGTTACGCGTTGCTCGTCGCCGCGGTGCGCGAGGTGCTCGAGACCGCGATCGGCTTCGGCGGCACGACATTGCGGGACTTCACCCGTGACGACGGCAAGCCCGGCTACTTCCGCAACGAACTGCGCGTCTACGCTCGCGCCGGACAGCGTTGCGTGACGTGTGGGAAAGGCGAGATCCGGCAGAAGGTGATCGGACAGCGCATGAGCTATTTCTGTCCGGTCTGTCAGCGCTGAGCGCAGATCCCGCTTGCACGCAGGCTTCGCCGTCGCAGCGGAATCCGGGGCTCGGTGCGCCTTGATATGCCGATGAATTCAGGGAAGCTCTGAACAAGTCCCTCGTGAACTTGTTCAGAGTCGCCCTCCGTATCTGGATTCTTCAACGCATGAACTGGTAAGAAGCCCAGCCTTCCGCTGCGCTTCTTGCGGGCTGCGGCGAGGTTGGGCGGCCGGTTTCAGCCGGCGCGATCCTCCTGCATGCGCATTGCCACCTTGAGGTGCTTGTACTTCCATTCGCCGTTGATCTTCACGTACTCGTCGTCATAGCGCAGCGCGAACCACTGTTTCTTGCCGGTCTC
>JADZCB010000054.1 GCA_020851775.1 Gammaproteobacteria bacterium | reverse complement strand
CTGCGCATCGCCGATCTGCAGGTGACGGGCGACACGACGCTGACGAACGACAATGGCGAGCTGGTGCTCGACGCGGCGGTGATCGGCGGCGCGCTCGACGTCGAGAACCGCGGCGGCGCGACGCGGATCGGGGCGGCACGGGCGGGTGGTGATGCACGGCTGACGAGTGCGGGGTCACTGCTGGCAGCGGGTCCGGCGCCGCAGCTCGTCGCGCGCAACGTGTCGCTCGCGAGTCGCAACGGTACGCTCGGGCGGATGGACGACTTCTTCTCGATCGACTCGCACGGCATGGTCGCGGCGCAGGCCGCGACGGGCCTGTTCCTCGAGGAGTTCGACGGTGATCTGCGTGCGCACGGTATCGATACCCGCAGCGGGCCGCTGCTGGTACGCGTCCGCAATGGCAGCGCGGTGTTCGAGCGGCTCGTGACCACCGAGTCGCTCGAGCTCGAACTCGCCGGCGGCTCGCTCACGGTCGGCCTCATCGACGCGCTGAACGTCGATCTCGCGCTGCGCGGCGAAGGCGCCGTGCTCGACGTCGGCGAAATGCGCGTCCACGACGCCCTGCGCCTGCGCGGCGATCGCCTGCTGCTGCCGCGCGTGATCCACGGCAACGCGCTGACGCCGATGGCCGTCGACATTCGCGGCAACGATGACGGGCTCGCCGACTCCGTCCTGCTCGACATCCAGTCGACTTCGCCGGTTCACGTCGGCTCGCTGTACAGCGATCGCGCGTTCCTCACGGTCAGCGGCGACGAGTTGCGGCTCTTCGACATGCTGATCGGCGATCGCGCCGAGATCCGGCATCCGCATCACGTCGTCGTCATCGACGACGATCCGCAGATCCCCGGTCACGAGACGGCGGCGCTTTACGCGAGTGGTGTCCCGTTCTTCCTGCAGATGGGCGCCGATCGGCAGTTGCGCAGCGATGCGTTGCTCGTGAACTACGACGCCGCCGTGATCGTGAATGCCTTCGGCACGGAGAACAGCGTATTCCGTCAGACGCAAAAGACGATGGCAGTGCAGGACAACGTCGCCGGCAAGGCCCTCATCGGCCTGATCTTCGGTGAGGAGCAGCCGTTGCCGCCGGATCTGATCGAGGCCGATCTGCTCGATGCCGGCGACTTCTGGCGCTGGCCCGACGCCGGGCGCTTCTCGATCGGCCCATGACGATGCGACTCGCGAAGACGACGGTCCTGCGGCTGGCTGCCGCCGCGTGCTGCGGCTGGTTCGCATTCGGTGGGCCGCTGCACGCGCAGGAAGCGCTGCGCGACGAAGCGGGCGCGATCCAGCGCCGACAGCAGGATCTGCTCGAGCAGGAACGACGTGCGCAGCGGCTGCGCGAGGCCGAAGAGGCGGCGCGCCAGCCGACGCTGCAGGCGCCGGGCGCGCCGCTGCTCGACATCCCGCCCGAGCTGCGCGACTACCGCTTCGAGGTGAAGCGCATCGCGCTCGATCCGTCGGTGATCCTCAGTGCGGAAGAACTCGAAAGCGTCACCCGCCGTTATACGGGTCGCGAGATCGCCTTCCAGGAACTGTCGTCATTGATAGGCGATCTGAACGCGCTGTACGCACAGAAACGGATGCTCGCGCGCGCCGTGCTGCCACCCCAGCAGATCACCGACGGTGTCGTCATGGTGCGGCTGATCGAGGCGCGGATCGGCGACGTGAAGCTCAGCGGCAATGCGTCGACGGCGGACGGCTACATCACCCGGCGCGTCGATATCGCGCGCGACGAACCTGTGGCCCTCGATGCCCTGCGCGACGCCCTCGTCGATTTCAATCTGCGCAACGACGTGATGCTGAGGGCGCAATTGACGCCCGGCGCAAGTTTCGGCACGACCGACATCGTCTTGCAGGCAATCGAGCCGCCGCGCTGGGAAGCGATGCTGGGCTTCGACAACGCCGGTACCGAGGCGGTCGGCGAAGAGCGCGTCGCGCTCAATGCCACGGTGCGCAGCCTGACCCGCCATCGCGACCGGCTCATCACGGCCGGCGTGTTCACCGAGGGCTCGAAGACCGGATCGGTGCTGTTCGATCTGCCGGTGTGGCGGCGGGGCACGCGGCTCGGTGCGGGCTTCGATGCGAGCGACATCTCGATCGAGAACGGCCCGCTGGCCGCTGCCGACGTGACCGGCAGCGCGAGCACGCTGACCTTGCAGGCGACGCATCCGCTGCTGGCGCGGCCGGATCTGCGTATCGACGGCCTGCTCGCCTACCGTGCGAAGCATTCGAGCACGGAGTTCTTCGATGTCGAGATCGCGAACGTGACGGTGCGCAGCCTCGAGGCGAGCGTGTCGGCGACGAAGTTCGACGCGTCAGGCACGTGGTACACCCAGCACGGGCTGACGTCCGGGATCGACGGCATCGGCAGCGACAACAGCTTTCTCGTCTATCGCGGCGACGTGCAGCGCTGGCAGCGGCTGTGGAACGATGCGCTGCTGCGGCTCAGCGTGCAGGGCCAGTGGGCCGACATCGATCTGCTGCCGCCGGCGGAACAGTTCCAGCTCGGCGGTCGCTACTCGGTGCGTGGTTTTCGGGAAGGGCTGTTGATCGGTGACACGGGGTACCTGGTGTCCGCCGAACTGCGCAAGCCGCTGCCACCGCCGGCCCTGGGCACGCTGGGCCGGTATCTCGCGGGACGCGTGACGGGCAAGCTGTTCGTCGATCACGGCGGCGCGTTCCCGTACAAGGGTGCGGGCGTCGGCATTGGCGCCGAAGACTATCTGACGTCCGCGGGCTTCGGGTTCGATCTGATCCCGTTCGCGGGCACGTCCGCACAGCTCGCGTGGAGTTTCCCGCTCGGCTTCCGCGACGATCGCGAAGACTACCGGTTCATTTTCCAGCTCCAGGTCGGCCTGCCGCAGATCTGGCGGTGACGGGGTTTCTTCGCGGGCGGGACGCGGCGCGCAGAAGCGCTGACTCTTGCGGCATTTCCTTAAGCTGCACTTAAGCCGGCTCGCGCAGCCTGCACGCATGCATGCCGAGCCGCCGCCGCAGAGTTCACGCAGTCACGGCGTGCGCAGCCCGACCTCGATCCCGCACATCCTGTCGACGTCCTCGACGATGCTCGGCGTCTGCATGACGGTGCTCTCGCTCAGCAAGCTCGACGACGATCCGCTGCCGTACTGGTTCATCGACAAGCTCGTGGCGATTGCGGCCGTGCTGTTTCTCACGAGCTGCGTGTGTTCGTTTCTGTCGCTGCGCGGCTTCGGCGACACGCTGCGCGGCGCGCTCCGGCTCGAGCGGCATGCCGAATGGGTGTTCATGGCGGGCCTGACGATGCTGGCGGTCGCCGCCGTCATCCTGGCCTTCATCGTGCGGTGAAGTGCCGGACACACGTGCGCGAACGAACGCGCCATGCGCGCCTCGCTAATGCTGTGCGACGCCGCCCGCCGACGGTCGTCCCGGGGCTGCCGGTGAGTCGGGCTGCGCGAGCGCGGCGAGCACGCGCGTCGCGAGCGACGCGTAGTCGCCGTCGAAATGGTGATCGCCTGGCAAGGCGACGATGCGTGCATTGCCGGGCGGGAGGTGCGGGCACACCGTGTCCGTGTCGTCCCGCCCGTAGACGCAGACCAGTTCGCGCGCGGACAGGCGGGCGAGTTCGGGCGCGAGCGGCAGACCGTCGGCAGCGCGTCGCAGCCAGTCGTCGAGATGGAACTCGAACGATGCGCGTGCGCCCGGGCCGAGCAGCACGAGGCGGGACACCAGCCTGCGCGTCGTCGCCGGCAGTCGGTTGACGGCGAAGGGCAGCACGTCGGCGCCTTGTGAATAGCCGATCAGCACGACTTCGCTGCGATGCCAGCGGCCGGCATAGGCGCGGATCAGGCGATCGAGATCGGCGGCGAGTCCCTGCGGCGTACGTGCAGACCAGAAGTAGCGCAGCGAATCGAAGCCGACGACCGGCAGGCCCGCGGCGGCGAGCGCGCCGGCGAGCGCCTCGTCGAGTCCGGCCCAACCGCCGTCGCCGGACATCAGAATGGCATAGCGTGTGCCGTCGCGGGTCGACGGCACTTCGACGAGCGGCAGTCCGCCGGGTGTCGGCGGTGGCGTTGCGGCGACCGGTGCGAGCGTGCGGACTGCATCGCGCAGTGCCGCCGGCGCGGCGGCCTCGGCGATCTCCTCGATTTGCGCTGCAGACGGCGCAGCGGGACAGTGTCCCGGCCGCTGCAATGCCCGCCACGCGCCCGTGCCGCCGCGGGTGCCGGCCGTGCAGAGATCCAACATCACGAGTCCGGCGAAGAGACCGCTTCGTGCTTGTGCGAACGTCGTCTGCGCGAGCGTCGCGCCGCTGCCGACGCCGGCGAGCACCGGCACGAAGTACGCGGGAAGTCGGCGATAGCCCTGGACGACATGCGCGAGGTTCTCGAAGTCGCCGACGACGTTCACCTCATCGCCATCAGCGGCGACCGCTGCGAGCAGTCGTGCCGTATCGAGACCCGCGACCAGGGTGCCGTCGGCCGCGAGCGTCGCCGCGAGGCGATCCATTGCCGCCGTCCAGCCGTCGCGATCCGACAGCAGGATCACGAAGCGCGCGACGCTGTGCGGTGGTGCATGCAGCACGATGGCCGGGATGCGCCCGTGCGCGAAGATCTCGGCCGCGCCGGCTGGCAACGCGGCGAGCAGCGTGACCACCAGCACCGCGACGACGCTCGCGCGCGTCATTTGCGCAGCACCCGCTTGTAGCCGCCGCCGATCAACGCCGCGACATCGGCCAGGACGAGCAGCGGCGCGACGCCGCCCGGGCACGCGAGATAGCGCGGTTCCCATACCGGCGTGAATTTGTCCTTGAACGCGCGCAGGCCCTGGAAGTGATAGAAGTGCTCGCCGTGGGCGTACAACAGGCGACCGACGCGGTGCCAGTGCGG
>JADZCB010000053.1 GCA_020851775.1 Gammaproteobacteria bacterium | reverse complement strand
ATGGAACTCGCCGAGGCCGTCGCCGAAGGCATGCAGAAGCTCGGTGGCACACCGCTGCTGTACTGGCCCGCGCCGACGAGCGCCGCGATGCCGACCGCCTGCAAGAAGCGCGGGATTCCCGTCGTCGGCGAAATCTATCCCGATCTGCAATACGCGGCGGATGGCTCGCTCGTGATCCAGCGCCACAAGCACGAGACCGACGTGGCGTTCGCCTGTGCGCAGGTCGAGCGTTACGTCAAGACCGGCAAGGTGCAGGCGATGGACGGCGCGCTGGTCGAACTCGACGCCGTCGCGCTCTGCATCCACGGCGACGGCCCGAACTGCACCGAGATCGGCAGCGCCATCCAGCAGCGTCTGCAGGCCATCGGCTGCGACATCAAGCCGTTCATGCCGTGAGCGGCGCTCTCCACACTTCCAGGGAAGCTCCATGAAATTCGGTCTTTTGTTCACTTTCCAGTTGCCGCCGGGTTGCGGCATCGCGTGGCACGAGCCCTATCAGGACATGCTGAAATGTCTGCCGCGTGCCGAGGAACTCGGTTACTACTCGATGTATCTCGCGACTCATCACGCGAAGACCGATGGCCTGTGCCCGGGCCCGATACCGACGCTCGGCGCTGCCGCTGCGGTCACCGAAAAGATGAAGATCGGCACCGCGGTGCTGTTGCTGCCGTTGTACGCGCCGATGAAGCTCGCCGAGGACGTCGCGGTGCTCGACAACCTGTGCCGGGGCCGGCTGATCCTCGGCGTCGCGCCGGGCTATGTCGCCGAGGAGTTCGCGGTGCACGGTATTCCGCGCGACGAGCGTGCGGGCCGCTTCGAGGAAGCGCTCGACCTGATGATCGAGGCGTGGACCAAGGACGAATTCGAATTCGACGGCAGGTACTTCAAGGTACCGCGCACCGTGATGACGCCGAAGCCGGTCCAGAAGCCTTATCCGCAGCTCTGGTACGGTGTGTCGGCGAAGTCGGCGCTGAAGCGTGCGGCACGGCGGCACGCGATCCAGATCATGTCGCCGCGCCATGGCATCGAGGAGTTGCGCGAGCACTACCGGCCGTACGAGGACGAGGCGAAAGCGATCGGCTGGACCATTCCATCGAAACCGATCATCCGCCAGGTCTTCGTCGGGCCGACGATGCAGCAGGCCGAAGCGACTGCCGCGCCGGCGATCGAACATCTCTATCGCGAAGTCTACGGCCGCGCCTCGGCGGCGGGCGAACGTGTGCTGAAGAACGATGACGGCAGCGTCATCACCAATCACCAGCAGGTCAGCTTCGAGACGTTCAAGCAGCGCTATATCGTCGGTACGCCGGAATTCGCGCGGCGCGAGATCGCGAAATACCGCGACGAACTCGGCTGCGACGAAATGGTGTGCTGGATGCACATGCCCGGCATCCGCGGCAAGGATGCGATGGCCTCCGTCGATCTCTTCGCGAAGGAAGTGATGCCGGCGTTCAAATGAGTTGCCGCACGACGCGGAGATTGCAGGTGCGATCGAACCCGCCGCTTTCAGTGACCGGCCTCGGGGCAACCGCGTTGACGGTCGCCCTCGGGCTGCTTGCCTGCGTCGCGGCCCACGCGCAGGACGCCTCGTTCGTGCTCGCCTTCGGCGGCGAGCCCGGCGCGCCGCTCGCGCATGCCTACGACTACGGCGCGCCGCCGGCGGGGACGGACACCTATTCGATGCGGGTGCCGGTGTTCGATCCCGAGGTCCTGCCGATTCTCTATGACAGCGAATTGTCGATCGACGCCAAGACCAAGATCGTCCAGCGCGCGCATGCCGAGCGCGCGCTGAAGACGATTGCCGAGTGCGAGGCCGCGAAGAAGAAGCTCGACGCGAAGATCGCGGCGGTATTCAAGATCCCCTACACCGGCAGCGATCCGCGCTGGCAGTACGCGAGCGAGAAGGGCACCGGCGTCGGCGGCACGCAGTGCCACACCGCGCGCCATCTGCCTTACGTCACCCTGATCCTCGACCTCTCGGTGCCGCCTCCCACGCCGTAGCCCGCAAGGCGCGCGCAGCGCGCAATGCGGGAGCCGGCCGACACGACGGGCGGTACGGTTCTCAAGCGTCCGGCAGCTCGAGGACGCCTTTCGCGATGATGTTGCGCTGGATTTCGTTGCTGCCGCCGTAGATCGGCGCCGGGCGCGCATTGTAGAAAAGATTGAGTACGTCGACGCCGTGTTCGGAATCGCCGATCTCGCCGCGCACGCCGCCGGCGTGGCCGGCCGCCTCGAGCGCGAGCTCGGTCAGCGCGGAGTAGGTCTCGGTACCCCAGATCTTCAGCATCGACACGTCCGGTCCCAGCGTCTCGCCGCGTTTCACGATGTCCGCGTACTTCGCGTAGATCGTCTCGAGATCGGCGACATCCTGCGCGAGCATCGTGTACCGCGTTGCGAACACGGGGTCGTCGAAAGTTCCCTGCGCCGTCGCGAGTTCGGTTAGCCGTTGCAGCGCGAACTGTGCCTGTTTCGGGCTGCCGAGATGGATACGTTCGAACGACAGCAGCGCCTTCGCCATCGTCCAGCCGTTGTTCGGTTCGCCGACGAGGTTCGCGCGCGGCACGCGCACGTCGTCGAAGAACACCTCGCAGAACTCGCTGTGGCCGGTGAGGTTGCGGATCGGGCGCACGGTGATCCCGGGCGCCTTCATGTCCGCGAGAAGGAAGCTGATCCCTTTCTGCTTCTTCGCCGTCTTGTCGGTGCGCACGAGCAGGAAGATGTGCGTCGCGTCCTGTGCCAGCGTGGTCCAGATCTTCTGGCCGTTGACGACGAAATCCTCACCGTCCGCGACCGCTTCGCAACGCAGGCTCGCGAGATCGGAGCCCGCGTTCGGTTCGGAATAGCCCTGGCACCAGATGTACTCGCCTTTCAGGATCTTCGGCAGATAGTGCGCGCGCTGCGCGTCGGTCCCATGCTTCAGCAGCAGCGGGCCGACCATGATGATGCCCATGTCCGGCGTGCGGGCGACGCCGCAGCGTTCCTGTTCTTCGAAGAAGATGAGCAGCTTGCTCGGTGACAGGCCCATGCCGCCCCAGGCGCGCGGCCATGCCGGCGCGGCCCAGCCGCGCGCGGACAGTTTCATGTACCAGTCCTTGACCTCGTGCCAGTGCAGACGTCGCGGCGGATGCCGCATGTCTTGCGGATACTCATGTTCGAACCAGTCGCGAACCAGTGCGCGGAATTCCTCGTCCTCCATCGCGTCCCAGTCACCGTCGGCGGGGTCTTCGATCCGGCGCGACATGCCGCCGTCGGCCGCTGTCGCGCGCGGCAGCGTGCGCAGCGTCGTGAGCTGCGCGTTCTCATGGCCGAAGGCCGCGTCGAGCACGAGCGCGCGATTGAGATAGAGCCCGATGTCGCAGTCGTCGGTGAAACCGATCGCGCCGTGCATCTGGATCGCCTCGCGCGTCACGCGCCGGGCAGTCGCACTCGCGCGGTATTTCGCCCGCGCAGCAAGCCGCAGACGATCCTGGCGGCGCGACGCCGCCGCCCAGTCGACGGCACAGGCGTGCACGACGGCGCGCGTCACTTCGTTGTGCATGTGCAGGTCGACGGCGCGGTGCTGCAGCGCCTGGAAACTGCCGATGCGCCGGCCGAACTGTTCGCGCGTCTTGAGATAGTTCGCGGTGATCGCAAAGGCTTCCTGAGCGAGACCGGACAGCGCGAAGGACGTGAGCAGCGCACCGCCGTCGATCGCGGTGTCGAGCGCGGCGTCGGCGAGCGGGCCGCTGCCGAGCAGCGCGTCACCGGCGAGCGCGACGTCACGGCATTCGACGCGGGCGATGCGCGTGCCGTCGGCGAGCGTGCGTTCGTCGCAGGTGATGCCGACGGCGGCGCGCGGCACGGCGAAGATCGTCGGCTCGTCGAGCAGCAGCGCGGGCACGAGCAGCACGTCGGCGGCTGCGGCGTGAGTCACGGCGTAGACGCGGCCGTTGAGCACGTGGCCGGCGCCGTGCGCCCGTGCCTGCATCGCGCCGAAATCGCGTCTGGCTTCGCGCGGATGTCCCTGCCATGCGGTGACGACGAGTGCGTCACCCTCTGCGATGCGTGCCGCGAGCGTGTCGGCCGCGGCGTTCTCGAGTGCACCGAGCAGCAGCGCCGATACACCTGCGACTTCGAGCAGCGGTTCCGGCGCGACGACACGCCCGAGTTCCTCGAGTACGACGCCGAGCGCGACCAGCGGCAGACCGCTGCCGCCGGCACGTTCGGGGATCAGCATGCCGGTCCAGCCGAGCTCGACCATCTCGTGCCACAGGGGCAGTGAGTAGCCGGTCGCGCTGTCGCGCAGCGCGCGCAGGCGCGACACGGGCGCGGATTTCGCGGCGAAGCTGCGCGCACTGTCGCGCAACAGGGTTTCGTCGAGCGCATCATCGGACGTGGGGGCGGGATTGGCGTTCATCGATCGGGCTCTCCTGGCGGCGCTTGCATCAACCGGCACGCAGCCGGCGCGCGAGTGTCGCGATCTCGTCAAGTTTGGGCAATACCGTCGCGGCGTCCGCCGACGGCAGTGGGAAGATCAGTTCGTGCCAGCCGTCGGCGAGATACCGGCGGCAGACGGCTTCGTCGAGCGGGGCGTGGTACAGCGCGAGCGT
>JADZCB010000052.1 GCA_020851775.1 Gammaproteobacteria bacterium | reverse complement strand
TGCCGGGCATCGTGTCGAGCGGCGTTTCGCGCGCGACATCGTAGACCGGCGCGCGGAGAATCATCTTCAAGTACTGGTCGAGCATCCGCATACGATACCATTGAAGCGCGGGACGACGGGGCCGTTTCCCCCCCCGTGTGGAGGTCAGCGCAAACATGGCGGGCTTGGATCAGAACGAGAAGAAACGCCGGGTCGCGGCGGCAGCGCTCGCCTATGTCCCGGACGGCTGCATCGTCGGCGTCGGGACCGGCAGCACCGCGAACTGCTTCATCGACGCACTGGCCTCCCACCAGGCACGGATCCGCGGCGCGGTCGCGAGCTCGGAGGCGAGCGAGGCCCGGCTGCGCGCAGCCGGCATTCCGGTCTTCGATCTGAACGACACCGGTGAACTCGCCGTCTATGTCGACGGCGCGGACGAGGCGACGCGCGATCGCGAGCTCGTGAAAGGCGGTGGCGGCGCGCTGACGCGCGAGAAAATCGTCGCGGCGGCGAGTGCCCGTTTCGTCTGCGTGATCGACGATTCGAAAATCGTCGCGCGCCTCGGCCGTTTTCCGTTGCCGGTCGAAGTGATTCCCCTCGCGCGCAGCCAGATCGCGCGTGCGCTCGGCGCGCTCGGCGGCCACCCGGTATGGCGCGAAGGCTTCGTCACCGACAACGGTAACGTCATCCTCGACGTGCACGGTCTCGACATCGCCGATCCCGTCGCGCTCGAAACCGAGCTGAACCAGATCACGGGCGTCGTCACCAATGGTCTCTTCGCACGGCGGCCGGCGGATCTGCTGCTCGTCGGCGGCGATGATGGCGTGCTGCAGATCTGATGGGCGTCGGCCGCTTCCTCGTCACGCTGGGGCTGGCCATTGCGCTGATCGGCCTCGTCTGGCCTTGGCTCTCGAAGCTCGGTCTCGGTCGCCTGCCTGGCGACATCGTCGCCGCACGCGGCCAGTCGCGCTTTTATTTCCCCATCGTCACCTGTCTCGTGCTGAGCCTGGTGGCGAGCCTCGTGCTGTGGGTGTTCCGGCGCTGAGCGGCGTGCGTGCTCTCAGCACTTTTTTGCCACAGAGAAGATGAGGGAAACTGATTGCGCGCTACGTGCGCCGCGGAGAACCCTTCATTCTTCCTCTGTGCCCTCGGTATTCTCTGTGGCCCAAACAATCTTGCAGAAGCCGCAACGCCTCAGGACTGATCGCCGCCCGGTCCCGTCGTGCTGAGCTCGGTGCCGGCGGCCTCTTCTTCGTCGGTGATGAAGATCCGGCACATCAGCAGGCCGAGTTCGTAGAGCACGAGGATCGGTATCGCCATCAGCGTCTGCGACACGGGGTCGGGCGGCGTCAGCACGGCGGCGGCGATGAAGGCGCCGATGATGATGTAGGGACGTTTGCGGGCCAGGTCCTGGCGGGTCGAAATGCCGGTGCGCACGACCAGAAACGTCGCGACCGGCACCTCGAAAGCGATGCCGAAGGCGAAGAACATCACGATGACGAAATCGAGGTATTTGGAGATGTCGGTCATCACCTGCACGCCTTCCGGCGCGGCGGCGGTGAGAAAGCCGAAAATCAGCGGAAAGACGACGTAGTACGCGAACAGTCCGCCCAGGTAGAAGAGCGAAATGCTCGATACCAGCAGCGGAAAGGCCAGCCGCTTCTCGTGTCGATACAGGCCGGGCGCGACGAAGGCCCACAACTGATAGAAGATGTACGGCACGCACAGCACGACGGCGACGAAGCACGTCAGCTTGAACGGCGCCAGAAACGGGGATGCGACTTCGGTCGCGATCATCTGCGCACCGATGGCCTTCATCTTTTCCATCATCGGGCGCGACAGCCAGCCGTAAAGCTGGTTCGACAACGGCATCAGCACCAGCAGGACGGCGAGCACGCAGACGATCGCCCGCATCAGCCGCGTGCGCAATTCCGCGAGATGCGAAACGAAGCTTTGCTCGGTCGGATCGAGATCGTTGCCGGGGGAAGCCCCCTTGCCGGTCGCCATGGAGGTGTGTCCCGCCTCGCTCAGGCCTGGCCGGGCCCCTTCGGTGGCGTCGTCGTGTCGCCCGGCGTGATGGTTTCGTTGAGCGTGCGGTTCAGCGGATTCTGGGTCATTTCGCGCTGGATCTGCGTCAACTCGCGGGTGCCGACGTCACGCTCGAGCTCGCTGCGCATCTCGCGCGCGAGGCGCTGGGCACGACCGATCCAGCGCCCGGTGGTGCGCACGAGCTCGGGCAGGCGGTCCGGGCCGACGACCAGCAGCGCCACCAGGCCGATCATCACGAGTTCGCTGAAGCCGACATCGAACACGGCGGCGCTGCTCAGCCGTTCTTCTTCTCGCCGGTGACGACGGCTTCGCCTTCGATCACCCGCTTGCTGTCGGCGATGTCGGTCTGACCCTCTTCCTGGCCGTCCTTGAGCGCCTTCTTGAAATCGCGGATCCAGCCACCGACGTCCGAGCCGATGCCGCGGATCTTCTTCGTGCCGAATACCAGCATCACGATCACGAGGATCACGATGAGTTCCTTGATACCTATGCCCATGGGGAGTTCTCCGTGCTGGGGGGGAGCCGGGCCATCGGCGCCGCGGCGAAGGGTGGATGGCGCCTATTGTCCCGGACGCGACGCCTTTTCCTCAATGCCGGAGACGCCGAAGCGCCGGGCAAGTTCCGCAAGAACGGCCGCATGATCGAGACCCCGGGCGGCGAGCGCCACCAGCGTATGGAACCACAGGTCCGCCACTTCGTGAATCAGTGCCGCGTCGTCCGGGTTTCCGGCCGCAATGACGACCTCGGTCGCCTCTTCGCCGATCTTCTTGCGCACGAGATCGGGACCGCCGGCGTAGAGCCTGGCGACGTAGGACTGGGCGGGATCGGCGCGCTTGCGCTGTTCCAGAATCTTCGCCAGTTCAGCGAGCACGTCGGTTGCCATGTGTCCTCACAGGCGCTCAGGCGCCGTAGATATCCTTCGGATCCTTCAATACCGGGTCGATCGTGGCCCACCGCTCGTCCGTCAGACGCCGATAGAAACAGCTTGGTCGCCCGGTGTGACAAGCGATGCCGCCAATTTGCTCGACCCGCAGTACGACGGCGTCACCGTCGCAATCGAGCAGGATGTCGATCACACGCTGGACATGGCCGGACTCCTCGCCCTTGCGCCACAGCCGTCGGCGGGAGCGTGACCAGTACACCGCGCGTCCTTCCGTCGCGGTCGCTATCAGGGCCTCCCGGTTCATCCAGGCGACCGTCAGCACCCGACCGCTGCCGACGTCCTGGGCCACCGCGGCAACGAGTCCAGCAGCGTCCCAGCGCACCTCGTCCAGCCAGTTCATCGACGTACCTCGATGCCGGCCGCGGCCATGTGCCGCTTGGCCTCGCCGACAGTGTATTCGGCGAAATGGAAGATGCTCGCGGCGAGCACGGCGTCGGCGTGGCCGATTTTCACCCCGTCGACGAGATGATCGAGGTTTCCGACGCCGCCCGAGGCGATGACCGGAATCGTCACCGCGTCGGCGACGGCGCGTGTCAGGCCGAGATCGAAACCGTCGCGCGTGCCATCACGATCCATGCTGGTCAGCAGAATCTCGCCGGCACCGCAAGCAGTCATGCGCGCTGCCCACTCGACGGCGTCGATGCCGGTCGGCTTGCGACCGCCATGCGTGAACACTTCCCAGCGCGCTGCACCGGCTACGCGCCGCGCGTCGATCGCGACGACGATGCACTGGGAGCCGTATTTCGTCGCCGCTTCCTGCACGAAGGCGGGATTGAACACCGCGGCCGTGTTGATCCCGACCTTGTCGGCACCGGCCGTCAGCATGCGGCGGACGTCGGCCAGCGTGCGGATGCCGCCGCCGACCGTCAGTGGAATGAACACCTCCGCGGCGACCGATTCGACGACGTGCACCATGGTCGCGCGTTCGTCGCTGCTCGCGGTGATGTCCAGGAACGTGATTTCGTCGGCACCTTCCCGATCGTAGCGACGGGCGATTTCGATTGGATCGCCGGCATCGCGGATGTCGACGAAGCGGACGCCCTTGACCACGCGCCCGGCGTCGACGTCGAGACAGGGAATGATGCGCTTGGCGAGACCCATGCTTGTCGTGCCCGGACGGACGCCTGCGCGTCAGGCGTGCATTCAGCGCGCGCTGAGCTCGTCGGCGAGTGCCTGCGCGGTGCGCAGGTCGAGAGTGCCCTCGTAAATCGCGCGACCGGTGACTGCGCCGGCGATGCCTTCGCTCTCGACCGCACAGAGGGCACGAATGTCGTCGAGGTTCGTGACACCGCCGGATGCGATGACCGGGATCGTGAGGTGACGCGCGAATTCGACGGTGGCTTCCAGGTTGAGGCCGCTCATCATGCCGTCGCGTCTGATGTCGGTGAAGATGATGGCTTCGACCCCGTCCTCCTCGAACTGACGCGCGAGATCCACGGCATCGTGCCGTGAGAGCTTGGACCAGCCTTCGATCGCAACCTTGCCGTCGCGCACGTCGAGACCGACCATCACGTGACTCGGGAATTCGAGGCACATGTCCTGCACGAAATGCGGCGCCGTGACCGCCTTGGTGCCGATGATCACGTAGCGCACGCCCGCCTCGAGATAGCTCACGATCGTCTCTTCGCTGCGGATCCCGCCACCGACCTGGATCGGCACGTGCGGGAAAGCCTGCGCGATGTCGTGGATCACACCGGAGTTCACCGGCTTGCCGACGGTCGCCCCGTTCAGATCGACGAGGTGGAGACGCCGCGCGCCCTGCTCGACCCAGCGGCCGGCCATGGCGATCGGATCTTCCGAGTAGACGGTATCGTCGTTCATCACGCCTTGGCGCAGGCGCACGCACTTGCCGTCCTTGATGTCGATGGCGGGAATGATGAGCATGCGGGCAGAGGCCGTGGAGTTCGCTGTTCGACTTGAGAGAGCGGGGATAGCGCGGGCTCTTCGGGATACGAGTCGCTGCAGTCCAATTTAATACCTGTTCGCACGTTTGGGAAGGGCGCTGGCGACGCGGGCGCGTTTCAGTGCGCCTCGTCCCAGTTCGCGCCGGTCCCGGTTTCGACGATCAGCGGCACGGCGAGCTCGGCCGCCGCCGTCATCCGGGCCCGGACGCCCGCCGTGATCTCGTCGACCGCCTCGGTGTCGACTTCGAGCACCAGTTCGTCGTGCACCTGCATGATGATCGCGCCCGGCAGGTGCGTCGCTTCGAGCCACGCGTCGACCGCGATCATCGCCCGTTTGATGATGTCCGCCGCGGTGCCCTGCATCGGCGCGTTGATCGCGGTGCGCTCCGCGTACTGCCTGCGCTGCACATTGCGCGAATTGATCTCCGACAGATAGAGGCGCCTGCCGAACACGGTCTCGACGTAGCCCTGTGCGTGGGCGTCGGCACGAATGCGATCCATATACGCTTTCACGCCGGGATAACGTGCGAAATAAAGATCGACGTAGTCTTGCGCCGCGCCGCGCTCGATACCGAGCTGGCGGGCGAGTCCGAACGCCGACATGCCGTAGATGAGACCGAAGTTGATGGCCTTCGCCGAGCGCCGTTGTGCGTCCGAGACCTCCTCGAGTGGCACCCCGAAGACTTCGGCGGCCGTTGCCCGGTGGATGTCCGCGCCTTGCGCGAACGCGGACAGCAGACGGGCATCCCCGGACAGGTGCGCCATGATCCGCAGTTCGATCTGCGAATAGTCGGCGGCCAGCAGCACCTTGCCCGGCGGCGCGACGAACGCCTGCCGGATGCGCCGGCCCTCGGGCGTGCGGATCGGGATGTTCTGCAGATTCGGATCGGAGGACGACAGCCGCCCCGTCGCCGCGACGGCCTGGTGATAGCTCGTGTGCACTCGCCCGGTCCCGCGATTGACCTCCTCGGGCAGGCGATCGATGTAGGTCGACTTCAGTTTCGACAGCGCGCGGTGTTCCATGATCAGGCGCGGCAGCACGTATTCATCGGCGAGATCGGCGAGCGCGGACTCTGCCGTCGACGGCTGACCGGTCGGCGTCTTCTGCGTTACCGGCAGGCCGAGCTTGTCGAAAAGAATCTGCTGGATCTGTTTCGGCGATCCGATGTTGAACGGCTCGCCGGCCGCCGCGTGGGCGGCGAGTTCGATCTCGTGCATCTTCGCCGCGAGTTCGCCGCCCTGCCCGCGCAGCATGCCGACGTCGACCAGCACGCCGCGCCGCTCGATGCGCGAGAGGACCGGCACGAGCGGGATCTCGATGTCGGTGAGCACGGCAGGCAGACGCGGCGCCGCCGCGAGCCGCGGCCACAACTGCTCGTGGAGTCGCAGGCAGACGTCGGCATCCTCGGCCGCGTACGGCGCCGCGAGTTCGAGCGGAACTTCGTTGAAGGTGAGCTGTTTCGCGCCTTTGCCGGCGACGTCTTCGAACAGGATCGTCGACAGTCCGAGGTATTGGAGCGCGAGTGAATCGAGATCGTGCCGGGTCGCGGTGCTGTTCAACACGTAGGATTCGAGCATCGTGTCATAGCGAATGCCGTTCAATTCGATGCCGTGATTCAGCAGGACGTTGCGATCGTACTTCGCGTGATGTCCAACCTTCGCAACCCGGGGGTCCTCGAGCAACGGCTTGAGTGCCGACAATACTTCGTCGCGATCGAGTTGTGCCGGCGCGTCGAGATAATCGTGTGCCAACGGCACGTAGGCCGCCGTTCCGGGCTCGACACAGAACGACACGCCGACGATGCGCGCCTCCATGTAATCGAGGCTTGTCGTTTCGGTATCGAACGCGAACAGGGCTGCCGCGCGCAGCCGTGCGAGCCAGCGCTCGAAATCCTCGCGCGTCAGCACCGTCTCATAGGCGTCGCGCGTCGACTGCGTCGCGGCGGGCGGGGCGGCCGCCGGCGCTCCGGTCTGTTCGAGCTGGCGCAACCAGGTCTTGAATTCGAGCTCGCGAAACAAGGCGACGAGCCGCGCGTCGTCCGGCGCCCGGCAAGCCAGGCTCTCGCAGCTCCACGGCAGATCGAGATCGTCGATGAGCGTCACCAGCCGCTTCGACAATGGCAGTCGAGCGAGCGCCTCGCGCAGATTGTTGCCGATCGCCCCACCGACGTCGGCCGCGTGCGCCACGAGCTCGTCGAGCGTGCCGTATTGCGCAAGCCACTTCGCAGCGGTCTTCGGACCGACTTTCGGCACCCCCGGTACGTTGTCGACGCTGTCCCCGACGAGCGTCAGGTAGTCGACGATCTGTGCGGGGCCGACGCCGAACTTGGTGCGTACACCGGCTTCGTCGAGCACCGTATTGTCCATCGTGTTGACGAGCGTGATCGCGGGCGTGACGAGTTGTGCGAGATCCTTGTCGCCGGTCGAAATCACGACTTCCCAGCCTTCACGCGCAGCGCGTCGGGCCAGCGTACCGATGATGTCGTCGGCCTCGGTACCGTCCTGAATCAGGCGCGGCATGCCGAGTGCGTCGATGATGTCGTACAGCGGCTGGATCTGTGTCGCGAGATCATCCGGCATCGGTGGGCGATTGGACTTGTATGCGGGATACCATTCGTCCCGGTGGGTCTTGCCGCGCGGATCGAAGACCACCGCAAAGGCCTGTGCGGGATAGTCATGCTGCAATTTTTTCAGCATCGCGACGACGCCGTGGATCGCGCCGGTAGGCTGGCCCTTCGAATTCGACAACCCGGGCAGGGCATGAAAGGCACGGTACAGATAGGACGAACCGTCGACCAGGACGAGGCGGGGTTTGTTCATGCGAGCGAGACGATGCGGTTGTGGCGCCGGTGTGCCGTGAGGGCGAAACCCGCGCGTCATGCGCGGCACCGGGACTTTACCGTGCGCCGCCGCGAGGGATCTGCCTGCGCGCTGATGCTATGCTAATGACCGCTCATTCACCATGCACACGATGACCGAGAAAGTTTCCATGCGCATTTCCAGAGCGGCTCCGCTTCCTGTCACCTTGCTCGCCGCGCAACTCGCTTTCGCTGCGGAACCCGGCGGTTTGCAGAACGTGCCGGAAGCGGCACCGGATCCGCTGCCACCCATGGAGGACGGTCAGGCGCTCGAGCCGGAGGTGACGATCGTCCGTCGCAAGGACGCCATCGTCGAGGAACACCGCATCAACGGTCGCCTGTACCAGGTCAAGATCACCCCGAAGATCGGCAAACCGTATTATCTCGTCGATCAGGACGGTGACGGGCGGCTCGAATCACGCATTTCGAACATGGCGGATCAGAACTACATCATTCCGCAATGGGTGATCTTCAGTTGGTGACGGGCCGCGACGCGGCGCGTTGCCGGTCTGCACCGAGGTAGCGTAAAGGGGCCGATCGGCCGCTTCTTCGCCCCCGCCGCGACCGCGCCTTAATCCTTCCCGGACGCACCAAAAAGAAAAGCCCTCGACTGAGGGCTTTTCCGGTACCGCGCGGGCTTTCGGATCAGTTGCTGACCACGATCAGATCGACGCGGCGGTTCTGCGCACGGCCTTCGGCGGTGTCGTTCGTCGTCGCCGGCTTGCTCTCGCCGTAGCCCGTCGGCTGCAGACGCGAGGCATCGATGCCCTTGCTGACGAGATAGGATACGGCCGACTGCGCGCGGCGCTCCGACAGGTTCTGGTTGTAGGCATCACTGCCGACACTGTCGGTATGGCCTTCGACGCCGACGACGAGCGTCGGGTTTTCGCTCATGACCTCGGCGGCGCGATCCAGTTTCGCCATGCCGTCGGGGGTCAGCGCGGCGCTGTCGAAATCGAAGTTCGTGCCTTCGAGGCTCATGATCTTCGTGCCGACTTCAGGTGCGGGCGGCGGCGGCGGCGGGGGCGGCGGCGGTGCCGGCTTCGGCGCAGCTGCGACCGGGGCCGGCGCGGGCGGCGGCGGCGTCTTTTTCTCGTGACAGAACATGTAACCGAGGCCGGCGCCGACGGCGGCACCCGCTACATAGGCGGCCTCTTCATCGGAACCCGCGGCAGCTGCGGCGACACCGGCACCGGTGACGGCGCCGACTATCGGGCAGAGGATTTCACCGGGCTTGATGTCGCTGTTCGCGCAGCCCGCCAGGCTGACACACAGTGCCAGCGCGAGTCCTGTCTTGATTCGATTCTCCATTGCGAACTTCCCCACGAATTGGATTTTATTCAGGACGCTGTGGGTGTTGCGATACCACAACATCAACGCCTTGGCGGAAAGAATAGCATAGCTTTCGCGGAAAACCGTATAACTCTTTTACCCCGGCAGTGAAATCCCCGGCCTGGCAGCGCGGATAGCAACAGTGTTTGTGGTGAAAAGCCTACTCAAGTCTCATGCAGGCCGGCGAGCAGCGTCGCGCAGCGCTGCGGATCGCCGGTGCGCAGCGCGCGGGACACGACCGCCTTCACGTCCTCGAGCCGAGTCGTCGCAATCGCCTGCTTGACCTCGAGCAACAGCGAGGGATGGACGCTGAACACACGCAGGCCGAGCCCGAGCAGGAGCCGCGTATACCGCACGTCGCCCGCCATTTCGCCGCACATCGCGATCGGGCGCTCGGCCGCATCCGCGGCCCGGATGGCCATCTGGATCAATCTCAGCACGCCCGGGTTCAGCGGGTCATAGAGGTAGCTTACTTCCTCGTTGACGCGGTCGATTGCCACCGCGTACTGGATGAGGTCGTTGGTGCCGATCGAAAGGAAATCGAGGACGCGCGCGAAACCATCGGCGTAGGCGGCTGCGGCCGGCACCTCGATCATGCCGCCGATCGGCATCGCGGCATCGAACTCCACGCGCTGACGCCTGAATTCCTGCTGGATGCGACGGATCAGTTCGACGACCTGCGTGACCTCATCGATGCATGAAAGCATCGGAATCATCAGCCGCACCTGGCCGAGCGCCGACACGCGCACGATCGCCCGCAACTGCGGCATAAACAATTCCGGCTCCTTGAGGGCGAGACGCACCGCGCGCAGCCCCAACGCCGGGTTTGCGACATCGACCCGCGTCGAATGCAGCGATTCAATCTTCTTGTCCGCCCCGATATCGAGCGTGCGAATCGTCACCGGTTGATTGCGAAACGCCTCGACGAGCCGTCGGTATGCGGCGAAGTGCTCCTCCTCGCGCGGGACGGTCTCACGGTTCATGTAGAGAAATTCGGTGCGGAACAGCCCGACGCCGCGCGCGCCGGCGGCCCGCGCAGCCTCGTAATCGACCTCGAGATCGACATTGGCCTGCAGTTCGATCGCATGGCCGTCCGCCGTGATCGTCGGCGCTTTTTTCAGCCGGGAGAGCCCGCCACGCTTGCTGCGTTCGTCGCGCCGCGTCCGATAGTGGCCCGTGATCCGTTGATCGGCTTCGCCGATCACGAGCCCTTCGCCGCCGTCGACGATCAGCGGTTCGCCCTCGCGCACGAAACGCCGCGCGTGCGGCACACCGACGACCCCGGGAACGCCGAGGCTGCGGGCGAGGATCGCGGTGTGTGAGGTCGGACCGCCATGTTCGGTGACGAACGCCGCGACGCCCTGGTGCTGCATCTGCAGGGTATCCGCGGGTGAAAGATCGTCGGCGACGATCACCGTGCCTTCGAGCCCGCTATCTGCCTCGAAGTGCACGACCGGCGCATGGTTCAGCAGGATACGCAGCACCCGGTTGATGACGTGATCGACGTCGTCACGCCGTGTGCGCAGATACGGATCGTTCATCTGATCGAATGCCGCGACGATCTTGTCCCGCTGCAGCTTCAGCGCCCACTCGGCGTTGCAACGGCGGTCGCGGATCAGCCGTTTGGGTTCGTCGATCAGCGTCCCATCGTCGAGCATCAGCAGATGCGTGTCGATGAACGCCGCGATGTCGGTCGGCGTCGACGGCGGAATCTTCTCCCGCACGTCGCGGAGATGGGCTTTGGCATCTTCTATCGCCGCGTCGAGCCTGCCAATCTCGGCGTCGACATCATGTTCCGGGATCGCGTATTCGTAGAGTTCGAAAGCATCCCGCCGCAAGACATGGGCGACGCCGAGCGCGATGCCGCGCGACACGCCCTTCCCGTGCAGCGACCAGGTCATTCGGATTCGCCGAAGCGATCTGCGATCAGCGCCGCGAGCGCCTGCATCGCGCCTTGTTCATTCTCACCGTTGGTGGCCAAATCCAGCACCGTGCCCTGCGCCGCGGCGAGCATCATCAGGCCCATGATGCTCTTGCCGTTGACCTTGTTGCCGGCCTTGGCGACGGAAATTTCGCACTTGAACGACGCCGCGGTCTGGACGAATTTCGCGGCGGCACGTGCGTGGAGACCGAGCCGGTTGACGATCGTCACCTGTTGCGTCAGCACACGCAGTCTCCCCGTTGCGGCGAATGCTCAGGCGTCACGATGGGTAACGACGACATGGCGCCCGGTACGGAATTCGGCCGCAATGCGCTCGGCGACGTAGACCGAACGGTGACGGCCGCCGGTACAGCCGATCGCGACCGTCAGGTAACTGCGGTTGTCGGCTTCGAAACGCGGCACCCAGGTGCGGAGAAAGCCAATGATGTCATCGACCATGCGCGGTGCGAGGTCGGTGCAATCGAGGAACGCGGCCACGAGATCGTCGCGTCCGGTCAGGCTGCGCAAGGTCGGGTCCCAGTGCGGATTCGGCAGGCAACGCACGTCGAACACGAAATCCGAGTCCGGCGGCACGCCGTTCTTGTAGCCGAAAGAGCTGATCTGGAGCGCCAGGACACCGCGTTCACGATTCGTCACGCGCTCGAGGATCTGAGCCCGGAACTGGTGCACGTGCGTATGCGACGTATCGATGCGCAGATCGGCGCGCGCGATGATGGGTTCGAGCAGTTGGCGCTCGCGCTCGATCGCCGCGCGCAACGGCAAACTCGCACCGGACAACGGGTGGCGTCGTCGGGTTTCGCTGAAGCGCGTGATCAACGCCTCGTCGGAGGCGCCGATGAAGATAAGCTCGACGCTGACTTTCCCCGCAGCGAGGCGATCGAGAATCTGCGGCAGCTGCACGAGATCGTCTTCGCGGTTGCGGGCGTCGATGCCGACGGCGACGCGACGATAGTGCGGCAGGTCATCGTCGCCGATGAAACGCGCGAAATCGCCGAGAAAACCGGCAGGCAGGTTGTCGACGCAATAGAACCCCGCGTCTTCGAGCGCGTGCAGGGCAACGGTCTTGCCGGCCCCGGAAAGGCCGGAAACGATGATGAAACGTCGCGCTGCCGTGCCTGACGC
>JADZCB010000051.1 GCA_020851775.1 Gammaproteobacteria bacterium | reverse complement strand
CGAAGAACGTCGGCGTCGGCGCGGCGGTCGTGCTGAACGACATCGAGCGCGACACACGCGCGCTGATCGGTATCGATCCCTTCGACACCGCCGCCGTCGCCGGCAGCGGCTCGGTCACCGCCGGCGGTGCGGTCGGGATCGGCGCCAACACCGACGGCAGCATCTGGACCGTCGCACTCGCCGGTGCGGTGAAGTCCGAGGACAAGGACACGCCGGAGGCAGGCGCCGGTCAGCAGACCGATCCCGAGACCGACAAGGCCGGCAGCAGCGCCAGCGACAATGGCGCGAAGACGCGCACGAGCAGCAACAAGGGCAGCAGCGGCCTGCACATCTCGGCCGACGTCGCGATCAACGACATCGAAGACCAGACCCGCGCCTACATCGATGGCGGCGGGAAGGTGACGAGCGGCCCGGGCGCCGTGGCGCCGGGCACTGGCACACCGTTGCCATCGCTGAAACTGACGGCTGAGAACGGCAGCGCGATCTGGGCGCTCGGTGGTGCGATCACGCTCGACGTGTCGGGCGGTGGTGGCGGCGGTACGTCGGTGGGGCTCGCGGGATCGTTCGCGATGAACGACATCGGCGGCGCCACCGAGGTTTACATCGACAGTCGACGACCGATCGTCGTGAATGGCGATGCCGTCCTTGCCGCCACACGCAGCGGCGGCATCCGCGCGCTGACGGCAAGTGTCGCCGGCACGACGCAGAAGTCGGGGCTGAACGTCGCCGGCAACGTGTCGCTGAACGAACTCGACAACTCGACGGCAGCCTGGCTCGAAGATGCGGATCTCGACGTGCGCGCGGTCGCGGCGAACGGGGCGGCGGGCTCGCTGGCGCTGACGGCGACGGACGACTCGTCGATCTTCGCCATCGCCGGCGCGGCGACGCTCGGCGGCAAGGGTGGCTTCGGTGCCTCGATCGCGGTCAACGAAGTCAGCAACGAGACGCAGGCCTTCAGTCGCCGCTCGCGCCTCACGGTCGCGGACGACCTGGCGCTGTTCGCGCGCAATTCGAACGACATCCGCGCCATCGGCGCTTCACTGGGCGCGAGCAAGGGTGAGTTCCAGGTCTCCGGCGTCGGCGTCGCGAACACCTTCGAAGGCCAGCGCGTCGACGCCTTCGTCGACAACACGGGAACACTCTACCGACGCGCCACCGCACCGGCCGAGGCGGACTTCGAACTGCATGTCCTCGGTGACGTGTCGATCGTCGCCGAGGACAACTCCGAGATCGAAACCATCGCGGCCGCGGCCGGCGCGAGCAAAGGCGCCGGGATCGGCGCTTCCGTCGCCGTCAATCGCATGATCGACAGTGGCGCGAACGCGTGGGCGAACAACGTCGTCTACCAGCAGGCCGGGCGTGATTTCACGCTGCAGGCGCGCAGCCTCGCCGCCGACTTCGCCGACACCGACGATGGCGATGCCGAAACCGAGGCCGACAGCGGCGGCATTCGCGTGATCGCGGGCGGTATCGGCCTCGGCAAGGGCGTCGGCGCCGGCATCGCGATTGCCGTGAACCGGCTCTCGGCACTGACCGACGCCTCGATCAGGGGCGCGAACACCGACATCACGGCGCGTAACGTGCTCGTGTCGGCGACGACCGAGGGCTCCATCGGCGCGATCGGTGTCGGCATCGGTGTCGCCACCGGCAGCGGCGTCGGCCTCGGCGGCTCGGTGATCGCCAACTACATCGGCAACCAGACGACTGCGCGCATCGACGGCGGTGCGCGCGTCGAAGGCCGCGCCAACGTCGGCGTCATCGCACAGACCGACGATCGCATCACGGTCGCCGCCGGCAGTGCCGGGATCGGCGCCGGCGGCCTCGGCGTCGGTGCCTCGGTCACCGTCAACCAGATCGACAGCACGACGACGGCACGGATCGGCGACGCGGCGGGCACGAACACCCGCGTGCTGGCCCGGACCGACGCCACGCCCGAGGGAGCAGCCGCGGGTGGCCTCGTCGTCGCCAACGGCAAGCTCGAAACGGGCGTGGATCTCGGTACCGCCGTCGACATCGCCGACTACGCCGGGCCGGATCTGAAGTCCCTGCGCGAGGACGCGACGAAGACGGTGACCGGCGTCGCCGTCAACGCGATGAGCACGCAGCACGTCGAGAACATCGACGTCAACGTCGCCGCCGGCAAGGTCGCCTTCGGCGCCGCCGTCAATGTCAATCTGATCGGCGGCAGCAGCATCGCCGAGATCATCAACGCCGACGTGAATCAGACCGGCACTGCCGCTGCGAACCAGCAGGTCGATGTGACCGCCGGCAACGTCGCCTATGGCAATGGCTTCATCGGCAATGTGTCGGTCGGCATGGGCGCCGCGGGCGCCGGCGTCGACACCCATCTGTTCTCACGCACCACACGGGCGAACGTGACCGGCAGCGCCGTCGACGCGCACGACACGCTCGGCATCCATGCCGAGGCGACGCAGGGCGCGTCCTCGCTGGTCGTCGGCGCCGCGGTCGGCGGCGTCGCGCTCGTCGGCAGCGGCGCGGTCGTCAAGTTTGCAGGCACGACCGAAGCCTATGCGTCGAAGGTCGTGTTCGATGCCCGCCGTATCGCGATCGGTGCGACGTCCGAAGACCACATGCACGCCGTCGGTGGTGCACTCGCGGCCGGCGGCGGCACGGCGGCCTCGGGCACCTTTGCGCTCGGCATCAACGACGGCATCACGCGGGCGTATGTCGACGGCGGCGCGCACGGCCGCTCGTCGCTGTGGGCGACCGATGGCATCGCGGTCATCGCCAACGGGCTGATGGACATCACGACCTACGCCGTCGGCGGTTCGCTGGCCGGTGGCGTCGGCATCGCCGGTGTCGCCTCGGTGAATCTCGCGACGAGCAGCGTCGAAGCCTATGTCGAGAACACCGACATCGGCGCGGATGTCGGCGACGACGAACACCGCGCCGGTGGTCTCGCGATCACGGCGGACGGCGAGATCCGGATCAGGAACGTCGCCGGCGGCCTCGGCGTGGGCGGCACGGCGGGCATCGGCGCCGGCGCGAGCGTCAACGTGCTGAAAAACCACGTCGCCGCGTGGCTCGCCGGCAGCACGGTGAAGACGGCCGCGGGCACCGCGCCCGAGGTCGACGGCACCGTGACCGTCGAGGCCCACAGCAAGAACGATGTCGACGCCACCGCGGTGATGGCCGGCGTCGGCGGTACCGCCGGTATCGGCGGCGCGGCGGTCGTGACCTTGATTGGCGAGAAGCCCGACGCGGACGCGACCAGCGAAGCGGACAAGGGCGGCACCGGCACGCTGTCGAAGGCGGACGAATTCGCCAATGCGGATCGCCTGGAGGAGACCGGAGACGAGGACAGCGTCGCCTTCAGCGGCGACGAGCGCGATGCCGTCGACGCCCGTACGAAGCACGGCGTCAAGGACACGGTCAACGACACCGAGAACGGCAATCCGTCGGCCCGTCCGCGTCTGTTCGAGACGCGTGCCGCGATCGAGGACTCGGTCGTCGACGCGACGGGTGTCGAGGTGACGGCGCAGGACGAAACGGCGGCGAAGGCGACGGTCGGCGGTCTCGGCGTCGGCGCGATCGGGCTCGGCGGTGCCGTCGGCTACACGCAGATGCACAGCAACGTCAGTGCGACGATCGACCGGGACTCCGCGGTGACGGCGAAGGGCAATGTGGCCGTGCGTGCGCTCGCCGCGCCGACGCCGGCACCGGGTCCACGCACGAAGGGTCTCGTCGACATCCAGGCGATCGCCGGCGGTGCGGGCCTCGTCGGCCTCGGCGCCGCGGTCGCGATCGGCAAGGTCGACAACGTCGTCGACGCGCGCATCGATGGCGATGTCACGGCCGGCAGCGTGACGATCGAAGCGGCCGACGACACGAACCTCGATGTCGAAGCGTTCGGCGCCGCGGTCGGCGCGCTCGCCGCCGGGGCGTCGATCGGCCGTGGCACGAAGACGAGTCGCGTCACCGCCGGTACCGGCGACGGCAACGCGAGCGAGCATGCGCGCATCGTCACCACCGACAGCGACCCGGCGACCACCGACGGCAATGTCACGGTGACGGCGGCCGGGCGCGGTCGCATCGACGTGGACGTGACGGCGGCGGCCGGCGGGCTCGGCATCGGCGCGGCAGGCGCCGACGCCGAAGCCAGCGACACCTCGACGGTGATCGCGCGCGGCGGTGCGTACAGCGAATTCGTGCTCGGCGACGGCGCGCTCGATCTCACGGCGATCACCACGCCGGCCACGCGCGCGCGGTCGCTCGGGATCGGCGTCGCCGGCGGCGTCGGCATCGGCGTGTCGCTCGCCGAGGCGACGTCGCAGTCGACGGCCCGTGCACTGCTCGCCGAGCAGGCGAGCGTCGTGGCCGGCGCGCTCACGCTGAGCGCATCCCAGGTCCGCCGCGTCGATCCGGCCTTCGGCGGCGAGATGGCGACGGCCTTGGCCTATGCCAGCGGTTCCGGTGGCGGGCTTCTGCTCGGCGTCGGCGCAAGCGACAGCACTGCACGCAGTGCGAGCATCGTCGAAGCCGCGATCGGCACTGGCACGTTGCTCGACATCGCTGGCGACGTCGGCGTCGTCGCCAGTTCGAACGGCCGTGCGGACGCGACGGTCAGCGGCGTTGCGGTCGGCCTGCTCGCCTTCGGCGCGAACGACGCGGAGGCGACCTCGGGCAGCAACACGCGCGCGACGGTCGCTGCCGTACGCAACGACACGGCAGGCGCCGGCCGCACGCGCATCGGCGGTAATCTGCGCGTCGCAGCCGACGGTCGTGATGCGACCTATGCCGATGCAGCGGCCGGGGCCGGCGGGCTCATCGCCGGCGCCGCGGCGACGAGCACCACCGGGAACCGCTCGACGACGCGCGCCGACGTCAGCGCCGCACCGACGATCGCCGGTCGCCTCGACATCCTCGCCAGCCATCGGGCGGACACCAACGGCCGCGTCGATTCCGTCAGCGCATCCGTACTCGGCGCGAGCGGCGGCAGCGCGCGGAACACGATCGTCGCCGACGTGACGGCGGCGATCGCGCCGGACGCGAATCTCGCCGTCGGCACGCTGAATGTCGCCGCGTACAACGGTGCCTTCAAACAAGGCGCGGGCTTTGACGTCGT
>JADZCB010000050.1 GCA_020851775.1 Gammaproteobacteria bacterium | reverse complement strand
CGTTCGTCGATCTCTACCACGCGCTGATGCTCGAGCCGTCGAATCTCAGCGAACTCGAGCGCGAGATGATTGCGGTGGCGGTGTCGTCGGTGAACCGCTGCTATTACTGCCTCGTGACCCACGGCGCGCGGGTCCGCGAGCTGTCGGGCGATCCGATGCTCGGCGAGCTGTTGATGATCAACTATCGCGTGGCGCAACTGTCGCCCCGCCAGCGCGCGATGCTCGATTTCGCGACCCGGCTCACCGAGAGCCCGCACCGGGTCGAGCAGGCGGATCGGGATGCGCTCGGCGCCGCCGGTTTCAGCGATCGCGACATCTTCGACATCGCCAACGTGATCGGCTTCTTCAACATGACCAACCGCGTGGTGTCGGCGACCGACATGATCCCGAACCCCGAATATCACACGATGGCACGCTGAGCGCGCGCCGTGCGCGGCACGGCCGTCGCGCAGTCGCCGGATGCAGACCCCGTGCGACGGCGCGGCCTGCCCGCTTCAACGGGCGATGCGCGCCTTTCGTGCGCGCAGCAGCTCGCGCAGGATCGAGCGATGGCAGAAGGCCTCGTGCTCGCAGTAGCAGCCGAGTGCGACGTTCGTCGTGTGCGACAGCGCGCCGAGCAGATCGAGCACCTGCGCGGCGGCGGGCTGCTTCATCTCGGCACGAAACGCGCGCGCGAAGCGCGGCCACGCCGCCGACACGTCACCGCCACCACCGCAGATGTGCAGCAGTTCCTGACTCGGTGCGAGCACCGGCAGCCACAGATCGTAGTAATCGCGGCGCGCGAACTCCGTTTTTCGCACCCCGCGCGGCGGATGACGCACGGTCCCGAGGCGCAAGCCTTCGTCGGGTCCGCGCGGACTGCCGAGCCGGACGATTTCGATCGTCATTGCCAGCGTCCTCCTGTGTGCAGGCCATCATGGGCCAAGATTACACGCCACCTGATACCCGCCGACACGGCGATATCCGTCAGCAGCCTGTTAGACTTCGTCGATGATCCACCGTAATCCGCTTGCACTTCGCGTGCTCACCACACTCGTCATCCTGCTCGCACCGCCGCTCGTCGCGGCCCATGCCGTCGTCGTCTCATCGACGCCGGCCGATCGCGCCGTCCTGACGCGCGTGCCACCCGAGGTCGAGCTGCGGTTCAACGCCAGGCTCGAGAAAAAGCTCGTGCACGTGAAGCTCGATCGCGCCGACGGCGCGACACAGGCGCTGACCGACGTCGCGCCCGAGCCGGCCCGCGTGCGGGTCACGCTGCCGCAGGATCTGCCCGCAGGCGCCTACACCCTGCATTACAAAGTGCTCGCGACGGACGGTCATGCGACGCAGGGCGTCCTGCGCTTCTCGCTGAAGGGACTGCCCTGACGTCCACCGCCGGTTCCATCGCATCCGCCTCTTCATCTCATGCTCCAGCTCGCCGGATACGTGAACGTACTGCTGCACGCGCTCGCGCTCGTCGGGCTCGCCGCCAGCATCGGTTGCCTCGCCTATGTCTTCCTGGTGTTGCGCCCAGTCGGCCATGGCGCGACGACGCGTTACCAAGCGCGCATCCTGCGCCTCGCGCACGGCGCGGCGCTGGGCGCGGTCGCGGCATTCGCCGGCGTGCTGCTCGTCGGCCCGTGGGCGCTCACCGGCGACGACGGAAGCTGGCCGATCCGCGCCTACCTCGACACCGGTTTCGCCCGCGCGAGCTGCGTGCGCCTCCTGCTCGTGCTCGGCTTCGCCATCCTGCTCGCGTGGCTGCGCGCCCGGCCCGCGAGCGCGCTGCGTTCCTGGCTGTGCGCCGCATGGATGATCGCGACGCTGGTCAGCGGCGCGTGGGCCGTGCACGCGGTGAGTCGTCTCGAACACGCGCTGCCATTGATGGTGACGACGATACTCCACCAGTCCGCGGCGATCGTCTGGCTCGGCGGCGTGCTCGGGTTGCTGTTGTGCGTCGATGCGCGACGCGGAACGGACGCTGCGCTGTGGCCGCGGCTGCTCGCGCGCTTTTCGCCAATCGGGCTCGTCTGCGTGACGACCTTGGTCGGCACCGGCCTCTACATCGCCGTGCACTACGTCGGCGACTGGGCTTCGGTGATCGGCACGAACTACGGGATCATGGTGATCGCGAAATGGCTGCTGCTCGCGATCGCGCTGACGCTCGCCACGCTGAATTTCGTGCATACACGGCGCTGGCGCACGCGCGGCGATGCGCATGGCGCGCAGACGCGCGTGCCGGTCTACGTCGAAGCCGAACTGTGTGCGCTGCTCGCGATAGTGCTGCTCGGCGCGAGTCTCGCCGCGACGCCGCCGGCCGCCGATCTCGCGAGCGAGCGCGCGAGCGTCGCCGAGGTCGTCGCCACGCTGGCGGCGAAGAAACCGCAGTTCGTGCCGCCCGACTACACAATGCTGATGGCGGACTATTCGTCGCCGCTCGATTTTTTCAATCCATCGACAGCGACCGAGCGCATCCAGAGCAATTTCAACCACAACATGTCCGGCGCCTTCGTGCTGGTGATCGGCGTGCTCGCGATCCTGCACAAGCTCGGGATCGCGCCCTGGGCGCGGCACTGGCCGCTGGTGTTCCTGCCGTTCACGCTGTTCCTGCTGCTGATCGCGCAACCGACCGGCTGGCCGCTCGGGCCGGAAGGGTTCTTCGAGCAGATGCGCAGCCCGTCGGTCGTCCAGCATCGTCTCGCGACATTGTTGCCGCTCGCGATCGGCGTGATGGAATGGCGCGTGCAGGTCGGCGCCCTGGCCGCGACACGCTGGCGCTACACGTTTCCGCTGCTGTGCCTGCTCGGCGGCGCCGTCATGCTGACGCACACGCATACCGCGCTCGGCACCAAGCAGGAATTCCTGATCGAGGTCTCGCACGCGGGTATCGCGGTGCTCGCGATCCTCGCCGGCGTCGGCCGCTGGCTCGAACTGCGTCTGCCGCCGCCGGCGCCGCGCATCACCGGCGTACTGTGGACCGCCAGCCTCGTGATGATCGGACTGCTGCTGCTGTTCTACCGCGAATGAGCCGGGCGCGACGCGGCGCCGTCGACTCGCATCGTCTGCGCTGGCTGTGCGTCGTGAGCGCCCTCGTCACCGGCTGTGCCCATCCGCCGCGGCCGCCGGCGCCACCCGCGACGCCCGGATTCCACGTGCTCTACGCGGCCCCGGCGGACGGCGTCGCGTTCGCCACGCGCGGGCGGCTGCGGCCGCAATACCGCGCGGCCGGCGTCGCTGGCGAACCATTGCCCTACGAGCACGCCGTCGAATCCTCGCTGATCCTCTGCGCCGCGCTCGGGCCGCTGTTCGGTCCGTGTGCGGGCGTGCTGATCGGCGGCGCCGCCGTCGCCGGCGTCACCGAGCACGTCGTGACCACGCTCGCCGAACCCGGCAGCGCGGCGGCGGACGAAGCCCGACTCCGCGAGGTCTTCGCCCCCGGCGCGGATCCGGCGAGTGCAATCGGACGCCGCATCGTCGACGATGCGCTCGCGCCTCTGGAGAGCACCGACGCCGCGGCGGCCATTGCCGCGGCGCCGGCGCCCGCGGGCTGTGCGCCCGATGGCCACGGCCGGCGGCCACGCGAGGTGAACGCGGTCGACGTCGTGCAGCTCGAACTCGAACTCGAAGCGGGTTTCCAGTACCGGCTCGTCGTCGTCGCGCGCGTTCGCAGCGAGCCGTGCAGCGACGGGCACGCGGCCCCGGAACGTCGTCTCGCCTATCGCGGCCGGCTGCAGACGATCGCCCGGGATCCCGCCGCCGCGCGTGCGCAGTTCGAGGCCGGGCTCGCCGAGGCTGTCACCCTTCTCGCCGCGGACGTCGCGACGCACGTGCGAGCCCGGTAGACGCGGACGCGACGGATCACGCGGCCGTCGTCGCGGTACGGAGACTCGCGAGCGTCACCAGCGTGATCTCGGCGGTGAACAGACGTTCGCCGCGCGCGGTATACGCGCGGCAACGGTGGCGCGTCCGCGGTTGCCCGGCGGGCTCTTCGCTGACGACGAGGTTCAGGCGGTCGTTGCTGCGCAGGCGCTCGAGCACCGCGCGATCGGTCGTGATCAGGTGTCGGGCGTAGACCATCGGCTCGCGCACGAAATCGTGGCCCCGGTGGATGCCGCGCTCGAGCAGCGCGCTCGAAATCAGGCTCGCCGGGTAGATTTCCGGAAAGCGCACGCGATCGCCGAGTTCGTCGAAATAGCGGAACGCGTCGATCCCGGCGGCGGACAGGAAGTTCTTCGCGTTCGACGTCAGCATGAACTTCCGCTTGAGGAACCACGCGCCGCCGGGCACGGGATGCCGATCGGGCAGCGCATCGAGATCGAGCGCAAAGCGGAGATCGGCCGTCTCCTCGGATTCGGGCGCCAGCCGCGCCGCGGCCCGCAGACTGCCGAGCACAGCGGGGTGGCCGTTGCGGGTCAGCGCGAAGCGGCTGACGACGCCGGCGCCGCCGGCATCGAGCAGCGCCGGCTTGACGTCGACGGCGAGCCTGTCACCCGCGCGCGCTGCGTCGACGAAACGCATCTGCACCGTGCTGTAGCGGTGGTGGGCATGGACCACGGCGTCGCGCCGCCACGCGTCGCGCACCGCCTCGATCGCGAAAGCGCCGAGCTGGAAGCCGAGCGCGATCGGTCCGCCGAACGGATTGCCGGCGACGTGATGCCACTTGTGCTTGTCGTGGAACGGATTGAAGTCGTCGGACGCGTAGCGCGCGACGTCGAGATGCAACGGGGTGTAGACGATGTCGGCCACGCGTCAGCCCTCCCTGGACCCGTTCGATATAGCGGCCGCGCGTCGGAAAAATCG
>JADZCB010000049.1 GCA_020851775.1 Gammaproteobacteria bacterium | reverse complement strand
TCGTCCTCGTCGTCGTTTTCGTCGGGCTCCTCGTCGGCGACATCCACACCGTCCTGGTCGCCGTCGGCGGGGACGTCAGCGTCGACATCGGCTTCAGCAGGCGGGAGGTCCCCAGGCCCCTCGTCCACTGTGGGATCGCCGGCGAGGCCCGCGCCGGCGGCAGTCACTGCGGCGTGCGCCACATCGCTGTGCACGAGACGCACGATACGCGTGCCGCCCTCCTCGTCGCGGTGCTCGCCATCCGGCTCCGCCGCAACTGCGGCTTCCACTTCGGCCGCCTGGGCTTCGAAGTCGGCGAAGAGATCCGGGCTCAGTTCGTCGATGTCACGCAATTCCGCGAGCGTCGGCAACTGCGACAGCGAGTTCAAATTGAAGTAGTCGAGGAAATCTTTCGTCGTCGCGAAAATCGCCGGACGGCCTGGCACGTCGCGATGGCCGACGATCTTGATCCAGTTGCGTTCGTGCAGCGTCTTGATGATGCCGCTGCTGACGGCGACGCCTCGGATGTCTTCGATCTCCGCGCGCGTGATCGGCTGCCGATACGCGATGATCGCCAGCGTCTCCAGCAACGCGCGCGAATAGCGTGGTTTGCGCTCCTCCCACAGACGGTTGATCCACGGCGCACAGGTCGCGCGCGTCTGGAAACGCCACCCCCCGGCGACTTCCACCAGTTCGATGCCGCGCCCGACATAGTCCTGCGCGAGTTCGGCAAGCGCATCGGCATAGTCCTCGGCACCCGGGGCATCTTCGCTGAATTCGGTGAACATGCCGGTCAGCCGATCGAGGCCGATCGGACCGTCGGCGGCCATGATGGCCGCTTCGAGCAGTGTCTTCAGTGGCGGTTGTTGCATGACATATCCGGAGGTCGGATCGTGACGAAAAAGCTCAGGCGGTGAGTTTGATGTAGATCGGGGCACGTTCGTCATTCTGGACGAGTTCAATCAATGCCTGGCGCAGCAGTTCGAGCACGGCCAGCAACGTGACGACGACGCCGGCCTTGCCCTCATCGAAGCTGAACATCGCGCTGAACGGTGTGAAGCTGTCCTTGCGTGCGCGCTCGAGCACGATCCCCATGCGCTCGCGCACCGACAGCGGTTCGCGCTGCACGCGATGGTCGCTGAACATGGCCGCCCGCTGCAGCACGTCGCGGAACGCGGCGAGCACGGCTTCGAGCGTGACGGCCGGAGGCGCCGCCCGCACTTCGCGATGTTCGAAAGCGACGACCACACGCTGCAGTTCGCGCTCGAGCCGCGGCAAGGCATCGAGATCCGCGGCAGCTTTCTTGTAACGCTCGTACTCCTGCAAGCGGCGCACGAGTTCGGCGCGCGGATCGGTTTCCTCTTCGGGCACACCGGGAGGCCGCGGCAGCAGCATGCGCGACTTGATTTCGGCAAGCATCGCAGCCATCACCAGATACTCCGCCGCGAGTTCGAGCTTCAGACCCTGCATCATGTCGATATACGACATGTACTGCTCGGTGATGCGCGCGATCGGGATGTCGAGAATGTCGAGATTCTGCCTTTTGATCAGGTAGAGCAGCAGATCGAGCGGGCCTTCGAAGGCCTCGAGGAAGACCTCCAGCGCATCCGGGGGAATGTAGAGATCCTTCGGCGGCTCGGTGATTGGCGTGCCCTGCACGATGGCGAAAGGCATCTCCGCCTGCTGCGGCGTCGACGGCGCCGCGCCGGTGCCGTGACGGACCTCGACTTCGTCATCCGTCATCGCGCCACTCATCGACGGTAACTCAGGTTCATCACTTCCCTGACTTCCTCGAGCGTCTCGCGGGCGGCAATACGCGCCGCTTCGCAGCCCTCGTCGACGATTGCGCGCACGGTGTCCGGATCGGCGAGGAATTCCTCGCTGCGTTCCCGGATCGGCGCCTGCTCCGTCAGCACCGCGTCGATCACGGGCTGCTTGCAATCGAGACATCCGATGCCCGCACTGCGACAGCCCTCCTGCACCCATTGCCTGACGTCCGGCGGCGAATAGATCTCGTGGAACTTCCACACCGGGCACTTCGCCGGATCGCCTGGATCGGTACGGCGCACGCGCGCCGGATCGGTCGGCATCGTGCGCAGCTTGGTGCGCACCGAATCCGGCGCTTCGCGCAGCGCGATCGTGTTGTTGTAGGACTTCGACATCTTCTCGCCGTCGAGCCCGGGCATTTTCGATTCCGGCGTCAGCAGCGCCTGCGGTTCCGGCAGGATCACCTTGCCACCGCCCTCGAGATAACCGAGCAGACGCTCGCGATCGCCGAGCGAAATGTTCTGCTGGGCGTCGAGGAAGGCACGGCCGCGCGCGAGTGCTTCCGGATCCCCCTCTTCCTGGTAACGCTTGCGTAGTTCCTCGTAGAGCTTCGCGTTGCGCTTGCCGAGCTTGCGCACGGCGGCTTCGGCCTTCTCTTCGAAACCGGGTTCGCGGCCGTACAGAAAGTTGAAACGGCGGGCGATCTCGCGCGAGAGCTCGATGTGCGCAACCTGGTCTTCGCCGACCGGCACGTGCCCGGCCTTGTAGATCAGGATGTCGGCGGTCTGCAACAGGGGGTAGCCCAGAAAACCGTAGGTCGACAGATCACGCTCCTTGAGCTTCTCCTGCTGATCCTTGTAGGTCGGCACGCGTTCGAGCCAGCTTATCGGCGTGATCATCGACAGCAGCAGATGGAGTTCGGCGTGCTCCGGCACACGCGACTGCACGAAGATCGTCGCTTCGCCGGGGTTGATGCCGACCGACAGCCAGTCGACGATGATGTCGAAGACGCTGTCGCTGATGATGCCCGTGGCCTCGTAGCTGGTCGTCAGCGCATGCCAGTCCGCGACGAAGAAGAAACACTCGTATTCGTGCTGGAGCCTGACCCAGTTTTTCAGCACTCCGTGATAATGACCGAGGTGGAGTTGCCCGGTCGGCCGCATGCCGGACAAAACGCGTTTGTTCGCGATGAGACTCATGACGTGATGGCTTTCGGACGGGATACTCGAATGAACGATCGTGATTCGTCGGCATGAACGCCGACGGCAGTGCGTTCCCATGCGCGGCCTGCCCGGGCTGGCCGGTGAGTCAACTCACCCTTCCGCCCACCCGGCCCGGTACCGCCGGCGCGCACGGCACGGTCGCGACGCTCGACCGCCACCCGGCGGCAGTAGCAGGTTCGGCTTTCGGGCCGGGATTGTTGCATTGAAGTCCCCCTCCGTCCAACCCGGACGACGGGCGCCGACGCGACCGCCGGGCTCGTCCGTTCAACCCGAATCAAGATCGAGCACGCGTGAGACGTCGCCGCAGCCTTCGCGCACGAGCAGCGGGCGCGGGCCGGTGAGATCGATGATGGTGGTCGGTTCGAGACCGCAGGCGCCGGCATCGAGCATCAGGTCGATCGCATGCCCATAGCGATCGAACAGGTCGTCGGGGTCGGGTAGCGGCAGTTCGAGCTTGGGGTCGGTCAGCGTCGCACTCAGCACGGGTTCGCCGAGTTCCGCGAGCAGCGCCTGCGCCACGGGATGATCGGGAATGCGCAGGCCTATCGTCTTGCGCTTCGGATCGAGGATACGCTTCGGGATCTCGCGCGAGGCCTGGAGAATGAACGTGTAGGGCCCGGGCGTCAGCGACTTCAGCAGCCGGAAGGCCTGGTTGTCGACACGCGCATGCGTCGCGAGCGAGGAGAGATCGGGGCACACCAGCGTCAGGTAATGGCGCTCGTCGTCGCGGCGGATCGCGTGGATGCGGGCCTGCCCATCCTTCGACTCCATCCGGCAGCCGAGCGCATAGGTCGAGTCGGTCGGGTAGACGACGACGCCGTCGTCACGCAGCACTTCGACCGCTGCTCGCAGCAGACGGCTCTGCGGGTGGGTCGGATGGATTACTATGCGTCTGGCCATGGGATGGAAGCGAATGACATACTGCCGGGGTCACCCCCGCGCACTCCATGAATACACTGCTCGAATTTCTGCCGGTCGTCGTCTTCTTCGTCGTCTACAAGCTCGTCGGCGGTATCGACGCAGTGTATCCGGCCACGCTCGCTGCCATCGTCACCGCCGTCGTCACACTCGGCGTGCAATGGCTGCGGCAGCGGCGCATCGAACGCCGCGCGCTGGTGATGCTCGCGGTGCTGCTCGTCCTCGGTGGCCTCACACTCGCACTGCGCGACCCGCGCTTTATCCAGATGAAACCGACTCTCGTCGCCTGGCTCACGGCGCTCGTCTTCCTCGGCAGCCGATACGTCGGCGAACGCACACTGATCGAACGCGCAATGGGCGCCAGCCTCAAGGCGCCGACTGCCGCGTGGCGGCGGCTGAATGCCGCGTGGGTCGGGTTTTTTGTCCTGCTCGGCGCCCTGAATCTCTACGTCGCGAAGATGTTTTCGACCGACCTCTGGGTCGATTTCAAGCTGTTCGGAATCCTCGGCCTGACGCTCGCCTTCAGCGTGCTGCAAGCATTCTGGCTCATGCGCTACGATGTGGCCACGCCGGATGCCCCGCGCGACGGACATTGAGTCGATGCTCTACGCCATCATCGGTACCGACGTACCCGACAGCGCCGACGCGCGTACGGCGGCACGACCTCGCCACCTTGAACGCGTTCAGGCGCTGGTGCAACAGGGGCGGCTGGTGCTCGCCGGTCCTTTCCCGGCGATAGACGCCGACGACCCCGGACCGCACGGGATGGCCGGCAGCCTCATCATCGCCGAATTCCCGGATCTCGCCAGCGCCCGCGCATGGGTCGCGGCCGATCCCTATGTGACCGACGGTGTGTTCGCCGAGATCATCGTCAGACCATTCCGTCAGGTGCTGCCGTGAGCGGACCCGCGACCCGCCTGCAGCGCATCCGCAGCGCGCTCGCGGAGGCTTTCCCGAACGCGACGATCGACGTCATCGACGACAGTCACCTGCATCGCGGCCACGCCGGCGCGCGCGACGGCAAAGGTCATTTCCGTGTCACTCTCACCTCGCCCGTCTTCGACAGACTGCCGCCACTCGCGCGCCATCGCAAGGTGTACGCCGCGCTCGGCACGTTGATGGACAGCGACATCCATGCCCTTGCGATCGATGCCAAGAGTCCGCGCGAACGCGACGACTGACGGCGGCGTCGTCCCGGTCCACCGTGCAGCCGACGGCAGTGCCGAACTGTATTGCGGCGACCAGCGCGCGTTCCTGGCCAGCCTGCCGGACGCGAGCGTCGACTGCATCTGGACCGATCCACCCTACTTCCTGTCGAACGACGGCCCGACGTGTGTCGCCGGGCGGCGGCACAAGGTCAACAAAGGCGATTGGGATCGCAGCCAGGGGATCGCGGACGATCACGCATTCAACAAGGCATGGCTCGCGGAATGTATGCGCGTGCTGACACCGGCCGGGACCATCTGGGTCAGCGGCACGACGCATGTCTATCTCAGCGTCGGCATGGCGATGCTGGAGCTCGGCTTCCGCATCCTCAACGACATCATCTGGGAAAAGCCCAATCCGCCCCCGAATCTCGGCTGTCGCTGCTTCACGCATGCGACGGAGATGATCCTGTGGGCGACCAAGGCTGTGCGCGGCAGTCGGCACCGTCACGTTTTTCACTACGAGGCGATGAAGCAGGCGAACGGCGGCCGCCAGATGAAAAACGTGTGGCGCTTCGCTGCGCCGCGCGCCGACGAGAAGCGCCACGGCCGGCATCCGACGCAGAAGCCGCTCGCCCTGATCGAGCGCTGTCTGGAAGCGAGTACCGAACCCGGTCAGCGCGTGCTCGATCCCTTTGCCGGCAGCGGCAGTACCGGTGTGGCGGCGTTACGCCAGGGCCGGCGCTTCATCGGTTGCGAAATCGATCCCGACTATGCTCGGCTGGCAGGCACGCGCCTGCAGGCAGCCGCGCAGGGCGCTGGCGATGAGCGCTGAGGTCTTCGATCTCGCCTGCGAACTGATTGCGCGGCCGTCGGTGACGCCACACGACGCGGGCTGTCTCGATCTCATCGGCACGCGCCTCGCGCGTTGCGGCTTTGCGCTCGAACGCATCGATGCGGGCGACGTATCGAACCTGTGGGCGACGCGCGGCCGAGGTGGCCCCGTGTTCTGCTTCGCCGGCCACACCGACGTCGTACCGCCGGGCGCTATCGCCGCCTGGCGCTCGGATCCGTTCGTGCCGTCTGTCCGCGACGGTTCGCTCTACGGCCGCGGCGCGGCCGACATGAAGAGCAGCCTCGCGGCGATGGTGGTCGCGATCGAACGCTTCGCTGCCGACGAACAGCGCGGCACGCTCGCCGTGCTCTTCACGTCGGACGAGGAAGGCATCGCGCTCGACGGCACGCGACACGTCGTCGAGACACTGCGCGCACGTGGCCAGCCGGTCGACTGCTGCCTCGTCGGCGAGCCGAGCAGCCAGACGCGCCTCGGTGATTTGCTGCGCAACGGTCGCCGCGGATCACTGAACGGTCGTCTGCGCGTGCGCGGCGTGCAAGGCCACGTGGCGTACCCCGAGAAGGCACGCAATCCCATCCACCTTGCATTGCCGGCGCTCGATGAATTGCGCACGATCGCCTGGGACGGCGGCAACGCGCACTTTCCAGCGACGTCCTTCCAGATATCGAATCTCACCGCCGGGACCGGAGCGGAAAACGTGATCCCGCCCTCGCTCGAGGCGTGGTTCAATTTCCGCTACTCGACGGCCAGCACGGCCGCAGGACTCGAGGCCCGCGTGCACGAGGTGCTCGCGCGCCACGGCTTGGATTACGAACTCGATTGGCAGCTTTCCGGCGAGCCGTTCCTGACCGCCGGCGGCCGCCTGCTCGAGGCGGTGCAGGCGACGCTCGCCGCCGAACTCGCCGTCACGCCCGTCCTGTCGACCGGCGGCGGTACCTCCGACGGCCGCTTCATCGCGAGACTCGGAACCGAAGTGCTCGAACTCGGCCCCGTCAACGAGACGATTCACAAGGTCGACGAATGCGTCGCCATCGCCGATCTCGAGCCCCTGGCAAGGATCTACGAAGGCATCGCGCGGCGCGTGCTGTGCCGCTGAGTCGGTCGGAGGTGCTGCCTCTGCAGCCCTGATTGCCACAGAGAACACCGAGAACACACAGGGGGACGAGAACAGAAGGGTGTGGCTGCTGAACGATCCGAGGCGTCGGCGGACGTCGCGACGTTTCTCGACCGATCGCTAGCCATCGTTCTTCTTCGCCCTCTGTGTTCTCGGTGTTCGGTGGCAAAAACGGCCTGCCCGATGCCTCTCCACCAAGTCGATCGATCTACAAAACGAAACGGCCCGCGTGTGCGGGCCGTTCGTTGTCGGGAGGAGCGTTCCGCTCAGTGGAACTGTTCTTCCTCGGTCGAGCCGGTCAGCGCCGTGACCGAGGACTTGCCGCCCTGGATCGTGGTGGTGACGTCGTCGAAGTAGCCGGCGCCCACTTCCTGCTGGTGGCTGGCAAAGGTGTAACCGCGCTTGGCAGCCGCGAATTCCTTTTCCTGCACCATTTCGACGTAGGCCGTCATGCCTTTCGTCACGTACTCGTTGGCGAGATCGAACATGTTGTACCACATGTTGTGAACACCGGCCAAAGTGATGAACTGGTACTTGTAGCCCATCGCGCCGAGTTCACGCTGGAACTTCGCGATCGTCGCGTCGTCGAGATTTTTCTTCCAGTTGAACGACGGCGAGCAGTTGTACGCGAGGAGCTGATCCGGGAACTGCTTCTTGATCGCTTCGGCGAAGCGCTTCGCTTCGTCGAGATCCGGTACCGCGGTTTCGCACCACAGGAGATCCGCATACGGCGCATAGGACAAGCCGCGATCGATCGCCTGGTCCAGACCCGCGCGCGTGACGTAGAGACCTTCGGAAGTACGCTCACCGGTGACGAAACGCTTGTCACGCTCGTCGACGTCCGAGGTCAACAGATTCGCGGCATTTGCATCGGTGCGCGCGAGGAGTACCGTCGGCACGCCGGCGGTGTCGGCAGCGAGGCGCGCCGCGACGAGCTTCTGCACGGCTTCCTGCGTCGGCACGAGCACCTTGCCGCCCATGTGACCACACTTCTTGACCGAGGCGAGCTGGTCCTCGAAGTGCACGCCGGCCGCGCCGGCTTCGATCATGTTCTTCATCAGCTCGAACGCGTTCAGCACACCACCGAAACCGGCTTCGGCGTCGGCGACGATCGGCGCGAAGTAGTCGACGTCGTGCTTGCCCTTGGACCACTGGATTTCATCGGCTCGCTTGAATGCATTGTTGATGCGACGGACGACGGCGGGTACCGAGTTCACAGCGTACAGCGATTGATCGGGATACATCGTTTCGCTGGTGTTCGCATCGGCTGCGACCTGCCAGCCGGAGAGATAGATCGCCTTGACACCGGCCTTGACCTGCTGCACCGCCTGACCACCCGTCAGCGCGCCGAGGCACGGCACGAAAGCTTCTTCGTTGACCAGTTTCCACAGCTTGTCGGCGCCACGGCGCGCAAGCGTGTGTTCGACCTGGACGCTGCCGCGCAAACGCACGACGTCTTCGGCGCTGTAGTCGCGGCGGACGCCTTTCCAGCGCGGGTTGCTCGCCCAGTCCTTCTCCAGTTGCGTCACCTGGTCCTTGAAAGATGCCATCGTCGTTTCTCCTGACTGTCAATTGTTCGGCTCGCTGCCGGTATCGGTGCCACAACCGCCCGCGAGCCGACTCCGGATCGGGCAGCGTTGCCGTCGGGATGGCGGTCGGTGCTGGTAACCGGAACGCCGAGGCGTCGGTCGAGCGCCACTCTCAGTGTCGTCGGGACTCGTACGGATCGTCGTTGCCGCGTCCTGCCGGCTGGCAGGTAACGCGGCCAGGCCGGGCAAGAACGCCGGCCGCCCGCTCGGCGCGCGGCGGCGCATCGTAATCCCCGTGCGCACGGGCAGCAATGGCGCACTCGACGCATGTTCGCGGGGCATCCCTCCCGCTTACAGTTGTTTGCGTGCGCGACGCGCGAACGCTACGTGACGTCACGCGGCGTCCGGGTCCAACGCCCGGGCCGCCGGATGGTGCGCTGCACAACAGAGCCTGTCAACCGGGCAGGAAGTGAGTCTGCCTGGCGTTCCACGCCATCCCATGAGGCGTAGGACAGCCGGAGAACGACGTGCCGGCGTGCCATTGAGAACGATGTCGGACACCCCATGTAAAGACGCGTGGCGTAGTGCCGGTCGCGCCTATCGCCGGTAAATTCGAAGTCCGTATAATCGGTTGGCGTCCCGTGCGACATAGCGCGGGAGCATTTTGCAGTTCGAGCAACGATGGCAGACAAGCAGCGAACGCAGCGGGGCACGGAGCGCGAGTCGGGACTCGCCGTCCAGGAGGCGCGCCCGAAACTCAAGAAGCCGCCGCTCTACAAGGTCGTCATGCTCAACGACGACTACACCCCGATGGAGTTCGTGGTGCACGTCCTCGAAACCTTTTTCAGCCTCGACCGCAACGCGGCGACCCGCATCATGCTCGAGGTCCATACCCGCGGCAAAGGTATCTGCGGCGTGTTCACACACGAGATCGCGGAAACCAAGGC
>JADZCB010000048.1 GCA_020851775.1 Gammaproteobacteria bacterium | reverse complement strand
TATGAGCTGTTCGCGGCGCTGGTCGTGAGCCTGATCGCGACGATCCTGAAACTCGGTGATCGCACGCACATGGGTGCGGTGCTGCTCGCGACCAGTCTCGTCGCCGACATGCTGCTGATTGCGGCCGCCGTGACCTGGGGCATCTACAGCCAGGTCCACGGCGATGCCGACTCGCCGGAAGCCGTGATTTCGGTGGTGTCGCTGGCGGCCGGTGCGCTGCTCGCGAACACGGCCTCTGTGGTGCTGCTGATTGTCGAAACGGTGAACCTGCGGCGCTGAGCCGCGGGCGGACAGCGCGTGAATCCCGTCTTCTTCCTGTTTCTGCGGCGCATGCGCACGCCGCTGCTGCTCTTGATCGTCGTCTACACGATCTCGATCGGCGGCCTCGTGCTGATGCCGGGCATCGACGCGGACGGCGAGCCGTGGCGCTTCGATTTCTTCCACGCCTTCTACTTCATCACCTACACGGCATCGACGATCGGCTTCGGCGAGGTGCCTTATCCATTCACCCCGGCACAGCGCATGTGGACGACGATGTCGATCTACCTGACCGTGCTCGGCTGGCTCTACGCGATCGGCACCATCCTCGCGTTGCTGCAGGATCCGGCCTTCCGGCGGGCGATTGCCGAGCAGCGTTTCGGTCGCGCGGTCGCGCGTCTGCGCGAACCGTTCTATCTCGTCTGCGGTTTCGGCGAGACCGGCGAGATGATCACGCGGATGCTGTTGCGGCATAAGCTGCGCGTCGTCGCGATCGATCGCGACAGCGATCGGGTCGCCGCGCTCGATCTGATGGCGTGGGGAGTCGACGTACCGGCGCTCGCCGCCGATTTTCGCGATCCGACCCGGCTGCTGCTCGCCGGTCTGCGCCATCCCCGCTGCCGCGGCGTCGTGCCGCTGTCACGCGATGACGAGGCGAACGTCGAGGCCGCGCTCGCCGCGCGTCTGTTGAACCCGAAGCTGCAGATCGTGTGTCGCGCACAGAGCGAGAGTGCGCGGGCGAAACTGCCGTCCTTCACGGCGGACGAGATCGTCGATCCGTTCGAGATTTTCGGCACCCAGCTCGCGCTCGCCCTCAACAAGCCGAGCGCGCATGCGTTGCACAAGGCCCTGGGCAGTCTGCCCGGTCAGCCGCTGCCGGCACGTCACGCACCGCCACGCGGGCTGTGGCTGATCTGCGGTTACGGCCGCTTCGGATCGACGGTCGCCCGCCACCTGCAGGCCGAAGGGATCACGACGCGGATCATCGAACCGAAGGCGGGCATCGCGCCACCCGAAGCGATCGTCGGTGCCGGCACCAGCCAGGAGGCGCTCGTCGCCGCCGGTTGCCGCGAGGCGGCTGGTCTGATCGCCGGCACCGACACCGATACCAGCAATCTCGCGATCGCGATGACGGCACGCACGACGAACGAGCGCATCTTCATCGTCGCGCGTGAGAACCGTGACAAGAACCATCCGCTGTTCATCGCCGCGCCGGTCGATCTGATCGTCGAAACGAGCCGTCTGCTCGTCAACCGCATCTTCGCCGAGCTGACCAATCCGCTGTTGCGACGGTTTCTCGAATACGTCTGCACCCAGTCCGAGGCGTGGTCCGCGGCCCTCTATGAGCGTGTGCGCGCCGATTGCGACGGTCGCACGCCCGATACCTGGGAAGTCCGGCTGGACGCCGACGACGCGCCGGCGGTGGTCGAGGCTCTGGCGGCCGGTCGCCGCATCGCGCTCGGTCACCTGCTGCGCGAACCGCGGGCGCGCGACGCACGCCTGCCGGTGCTGCCGCTCGCGTTGTTGCGCGCCGGCGCGCTCGACTGTCTGCCGGACGAGAACACTACGCTCGCGCGCGGCGATCGCCTGCTGTTCTGCGGCCCGCTCGGCACGGCGGCGGAGATGGAATGGGCGCTCGGCGCTGCGAACGTGCTCGAGTACGTCGAATCCGGGGCCGAGTTTCCGGATGCCTTCGTGTTCCGCTGGCTCGCCGCGCGCGCTCGGCGCGGTCGTCAGCACGACGAGCGCGTCTGAGCGGCGCGAGTGCACCGGATCCGGCAACGAAGGCCGCGCACACGAAAAACCCGATCACCCCCTCGTTCGCTATACTCGCGCGACGCCGCATCGCTGCGGTGGATGCGGACACAGAGGTCGCCGGCACATTGCCATGAACAGCAACGTCGATACGCGCTCACCGCAGTTCCGGAGCAGAGAGACCGCCTATCGGCAAGTGCTCGCGGTGCTGCGCGAACGAATGCGCTGGGCGATCGACGGGGGCGGCCGGGCACTGCGCGAGCGGCACGTCCAGCGTGGCAAGATTCCGGTGCGCGAACGCATCGATCTGCTGCTCGATCCGGGCAGTCCCTTCCTCGAGCTGTCACCGCTCGCGGCATGGGGACTCTATGGCAACGAGGCGCCCGCTGCCGGCATCGTGACCGGCATCGGCAGCGTGGAAGGCACGCCCTGCATGCTGATCGCCAATGACGCCACGGTGAAAGGCGGCAGCTTCTTCGCCGAGACGATCCGCAAGCACATCCGTGCGCAGGAGATCGCGTGGGAGAACCGCTTGCCGTGTCTCTACCTCGTCGACTGCGGAGGCGCCTATCTGCTGGAGCAGGATCGGGTCTTTCCCGACTTCGGTCATTTCGGCACGAGCTTCTATCATCAATGTCGCATGAGCGCCGACGGCATCCCGCAGATCTCCGCCGTGTTCGGCGGTTGCACCGCTGGCGGCGCCTACATCCCGGCCTTGTCCGACGAGTCGGTGATGGTCGAGGGCACCGGCCGCATCCACCTCGGCGGGCCGCCGATCGTCAAGGCGGCGATCGCCGAAGTGGTCGATGCCGAAACGCTCGGCGGCGCGGCGATGCATGCGCGCGTCTCCGGCGTGACGGATTACCTGGCGATGACCGAACGTGAAGCGCTGGCCGGCCTGCGCCGGATCATCGCCCATCTGAACTGGCCGCAGCCCATCCATGCCGTCCGCCGCGCAAGCCGGCCGCCACGTTTCGATGCCGAGGAAATCGCCGGCATCGTCGGCACCGATTTGAAACAGCCGTTCGATGTGCGCGAAGTCCTGTATCGCCTCGTCGACGACAGTGAACTGCAGGAATTCAAGCCCGACTACGGTGCCACGCTGGTCTGTACCTTCGCGCACCTGCACGGCTACCCGGTCGGGATCCTCGCCAACAATGGCGTGCTGTTCTCGGAGTCCTCCGTGAAGGGCGCGCATTTCATCGAGCTGTGCAACCAGCGCCGGATCCCGCTCCTTTTCCTGCAGAACATCACCGGCTTCATGGTCGGTACGGACGCCGAGCGCGGCGGCATCGCGAAACATTCGGCGAAGCTCGTCTATGCCGTCGCCACCGCACGCGTGCCGCGCTTCACCGTGCTGATCGGCGGCAGCTACGGTGCCGGCAATTACGGCATGTGTGGCCGCGGTTTCGCGCCACGCTTTCTGTTCGCGTGGCCCAACAGCCGCGTCGCGACGATGAGTCCCGAGGTCGCCAGCACCGTGCTCACCGAACTCCGTCGCTCGTCGCTGAAGGGCGAGTCGGACACGACGTCGCTGGCGGACCTGGATGCACGGACCAGGGCGCAGTTCGAAGCGCAGAGCGATCCCTATTACGCCACCGCCCGGCTGTGGGACGACGGCATCATCGAACCGGCCCAGACCCGGGACGTCCTCGGCATCTGCCTGCAGCTCGCGGACACCAGCACACCGCGCTTCGCAGGGCCGAGTCCCGTGTACCGGATGTGATCCGATGTTGTCGAAACTGCTCGTCGCCAACCGCGGGGAAATCGCGTGCCGCGTCATGCGCGCGTGCCGGCAGCTCGGGATCCGGACAGTCGCGATCCATTCCGACGCGGACGCCGGTGCACGCCATGTGCGGGAGGCCGACGAATACGTGCGCATCGGGCCCGCGCCGGCGCGCGAGTCCTATCTCGATGTGCAGGCGATCATGCGCGCGGTGCGCGACACGCAGGCCGATGCGATCCATCCCGGCTACGGGTTCCTGTCGGAAAAATCCGATCTGATCGATGCGTGCGCAGCGGCCGACGTCGTGTTCGTCGGACCGCATCGCGCAGCCGTCGCCACGATGGGATCGAAGATCGAAAGCAAGCGCATCGCGCGCAGCGCCGGGGTGGTGTGCATCCCGGGCTATGACGGCGCGGACCAGTCACTTGATCGCCTGTATGAAGAAGCACTGCGGATCGGTTTCCCGCTGCTGATCAAGGCCAGCGCGGGCGGCGGCGGCAAGGGCATGAAGCGCGTCGACGACCCGGCGGCGTTCCGCGACCGCGTGCGCGAGGCGCGCACCGAAGCGCTCGCGGCCTTCGGCGACGACCGGCTGCTGCTCGAACGCTGCATCCTGCGACCGCGACACGTCGAGGTGCAGTTGCTCGGCGATCGCCACGGCAATCTCGTGCACCTGTACGAGCGTGAATGCTCGATCCAGCGTCAGTATCAGAAGCTGATCGAAGAAGCGCCGGCGCCACATCTGCCGGACGCGATCCGCAGCCGTCTGTTCGACGCGGCGCTCGCGCTCGGCCGGCACATCGCGTACGACTCGGTCGGTACCGTCGAATTCGTACTCGATGCCGACGACGGCGACGCACCGTACTTTCTCGAAATGAACACGAGGCTGCAGGTCGAGCATCCGGTGACGGAGCTGACGACCGGCATCGACCTCGTCGAGCAGCAGATCCGCGTCGCCTCCGGCGAACGGCTCGCGTTCCGCCAGACCGATCTGTGCCGCGATGGCTGGGCGATCGAGGCGCGCGTGAACGCCGAAGTCCCGGAGGATGGCTTCTGCGCCGCCGCCGGCCGGATCACGTCGTACCAGGAGCAGGCGGCACCCGGTGTGCGCATCGACAGCGGCATCGACGCGCAGAGCGACGTCTCGCTTCATTACGATTCGATGCTGGCGAAAGTCATCGGGTTCGGTGGCACGCGGGACGCCGCACTCGCCCGTCTCGTGACGGGACTGCGCAATCTGCGTATCGAAGGGCCGCAGACGAATCAGACGTTCCTGATCGATCTGGTGGAGCGGCCGGCCTTCCACGCCGTGCTGAGCACCGGTTTTCTCGCCGAACAGTTCCCGGACGGCTATCGCGTTCCTTCACTGCTGGCGCACGCGCTGACGGCCGCGGCCGCCGCCGGCTGGACATGCCTCACGCAACGGCACCGTGCGCACGATGTGCCGCTCACCATGCTGATCGGGTTTCGCTTGACGGCACCGGCAGGACTCGCCGCGACGACGAATCTGCATGTGACCGGATCTGACGACATCGCGCAGCTTGTGCGCATCGCATGGACGGATTGTGGTGCGCTGGCGGTGACGCTGCACGGTGAAGTACTGCCGGTGACCATCGCGCATGTCGACGACGCGGCGGCGGTGCTCGAGATCGGGCGGCGCAGATTCGATGTCCATCGTGACGGCGAGGCGACGTGCGTGTGGTCTGATGGCGCGCAGGCGATCTGCCGCGTCGTTCCCGACGTGCTGTATCGGCCGGTGTCGTCGCACGCCGCACGTGCCGGCGACCGCCTCGTGGCCGAGCTGCCCGGCGTCGTCGATCAGGTGCTCGTCGAGGTTGGCCAGCGGGTGAAAGCCGGCGAGCCCGTGCTCGTCCTCGCCGCGATGAAGCTCTTCCACACGCTGGCGGCGCCGGCGGATGCGATCGTCGCGTCGATCGAGGTCACCGCCGGCGCGACCGTCGGCCGCGGGACCGTGCTGCTGAGCTTCGAGACGGCGTGATCCGGGCACGGTTGACAAGCCCACAGGCCGACGGGACCATCGAGACTCGATTCGGCTC
>JADZCB010000047.1 GCA_020851775.1 Gammaproteobacteria bacterium | reverse complement strand
GCGACGGCGGGGACGAGGCATGCGGACGAGGCGCCCGCGGCACCCGAACGTCTGCAGAAATTTCTTGCTGCGGCTGGCTACGGATCGCGCCGCGAGATCGATGCGCTGATCGCGGCCGGTCGAGTCGCCGTCAACTGCAAGATCGCCGAACCGGGCGCGAAAGTCGTGTCGGGCGATCGTATCGCCATCGACGGCAAGTCGTGTCACACGTCGCCGGTGGTCGCGCGAGCTCCCCGTGTCATCGCCGTCCACAAACCACCGGATGTGATCTGCACGCATCGCGATCCGGCACAGCGGGCGACAGTATTCGACCTGCTGCCGGGCGGACGACGCTGGATCATGGTTGGCCGTCTCGATCTGACGACCAGCGGTGTCCTGCTGTTCACCGACGACGGTGAACTCGCGCATCGGTTGATGCATCCGAGCCAGGAAATCGAACGGGTCTACGCGGTGCGCGTACGCGGTGAAGTGACCGCCGTACACCTCCAGGCGATGCAACGCGGTGTCGACGTCGACGGCGAGCGCCTCCGTCTCGATCGCATCACGCCGCGCGGTGGCAGCGGCGTCAATCAGTGGTACGAATGCGCGCTGCACACTGGGCGCAACCGCGAAGTGCGCCGCCTGTGGGAGAGTCAGGGCCTCGTCGTCAGCCGGCTCATCCGCATCGCGTTCGGACCGATAGGTCTGCCGCGCAAAGTGGCGGCCGGCCGCTGGTTCGAAGTGACGGGCCAGGCATTGGCTGAAGTGTACGCGCTCGCCGGCCTGCCGCCACCGCCGGCTCCACCGCAGTCGCGGGCAGCCACGGCCCGGACCCGGCGCGACGAGGCGCGCGCCACGCGGCCTCGTCAGGCGCCACGCCGACCGCGACCATCAAATTGAAATGACGGGCCAAGGCCGCTAAGCTGCCGGCCCCTCAGCGATCCCTCATCAAGCCATGCGCAAGCCCCTGGTCGTCGGAAACTGGAAGATGCACGGTAGCCGCGAGATGGCGAAGACGCTGTGCGCCGGAATCCGGGCAGCAGGCGACGCTTACATCGGCGTCGAGGTCGCGGTCTGTCCGCCTTACGTGCTGCTGCCGCAGGTCGCGGACAGCCTGCGCGGCAGCGGCATCGCATGGGGCGCTCAGGATGTCAGCGAGCACTCGGCCGGCGCCTACACCGGCGAAGTGTCGGCCGGCATGCTGAAGGACTTCGACACACGCTTCGTCATCGTCGGGCACTCGGAACGCCGCGCGCTCTATGGCGACACCGACGTGTTGACCGTCGGCAAGCTGCGCCAGGCCGCCACCGTCGGTCTCGTGCCCATCCTGTGTGTCGGCGAGACGCTCGAGGAGCGCCGGGCCGGCAGCACCGAGGCAGTGGTCGCACGCCAGCTCGATGCCTTGCTCGGCGCCGCCGATGCCGCGCAGCTGTTGTCCTCGCTCGTCATCGCCTACGAACCCGTATGGGCGATCGGCACCGGTGAAACCGCCACCCCGGACCAGGCCCAGGCCGTGCATGCGTTCATTCGTGCGCGACTCGGCGCCACGGCTGCCGATACCCGGCTGCTCTATGGCGGCAGCGTCAAGCCGGGTAACGCCGGCGAGCTGTTCGCGATGCCCGACATCGATGGAGGCCTCATCGGCGGCGCGGCGCTCAAGTGCGAGGAGTTCGTCGCGATTTGCCACGCCGCGCGCACGCGTCCAGGACGCAGTTGAACAGAATTCCGGAGAGTTTCCTTCCATGCTTCAGACCATCCTGCTCGTGCTGCATGTCATCGTCGCGATTTCGCTGATCGTGTTTATCCTGCTGCAGCAGGGTCGTGGCGCGACCACCGGCGCGGCGTTCGGCAGCGGTGCGTCGAGCACCGTGTTCGGCGCGCGCGGCTCCGCGTCGTTCCTGTCGCGTACGACGTCGATACTCGCCATTGTCTTCTTTGCGAATTGCCTTCTGCTCGCCTTCCTGGGCGCACAGCGCACGGCCCCCTCGAGCGTGCTCGAACATTTGAGCGGTGACAGCGCACCGCTGTCGGTCGGTGGTGATGCTCCCCCGGTTCCCGCTACCGCCCCGGCTGCAGGCGACACGCCGCCGACGCCGCCCGCCGACAAAGGCGCGGCTGACATGCCCGACATTCCGCCCGCGAAAACCTCACCGTGATCAATTCCGTCGCATATATTTCTGGCACGGATTGTAGGCATCTAATATGATCTCGCGCGGTCGTGCCGGCCCCACGGATCGCGGTGGACCTGACATAGAAAAAAACGCCGACGTGGTGGAATTGGTAGACACGCCATCTTGAGGGGGTGGTGGGGAAACCCGTGTGAGTTCGAGTCTCACCGTCGGCACCAGACATCATTCGAAGCGCGTTGACGACGACGCACATCGATGCAAACCGTCCGTTCAGGCGGACGCGGTAACAGCCGCAGAATCGTGAGCACGAAGGCGTCCAGGCGGTGGCACGACCGCCGCAAATGTGAATCCGGCAAGCGGACGGCCGACGGCCGCCGTGACACGTTCCTCTCTTCGATCAGACGCGGAAGCCGACGACGTGCTTGAACTGTATCTGCCCATCCTCATTTTTCTCGGAGTCGGCGTGGCTGTCGGCTGCATCGCCCTCGGCGCCGGCTTCGTGATTGGCAAGCTGCTCGGCGTCTACAAGGCCGATGCGCAGAAACTCTCCCCATACGAATGCGGTTTCGAGGCCTTCGAAGACGCGCGTATGAAGTTCGATGTGCGCTACTACCTCGTCGCCATCCTGTTCATTCTCTTCGATCTCGAAATCGCGTTCTTTTTCCCGTGGGCCGTTGTCCTCGATCAGATCGGTGTGCCGGGTTTCATGGCGATGATGGTGTTCCTGGCCGTGCTCGTCGTCGGCTTCGTCTACGAGTGGAAAAAGGGAGCGCTGGAATGGGAGTGAACGACGTGTCTTCCACGGGGGCGCCCGATCGCGGTTTCGTCACGACCACGGTCGACAATGTCGTCAACTGGGCACGCACCGGTTCGCTGTGGCCGATGACCTTCGGCCTTGCCTGCTGTGCCGTCGAGATGATGCAGGCCGGCGCATCACGCTACGACCTCGATCGATTCGGCATCGTGTTCCGGCCGAGCCCGCGGCAATCGGACGTCATGATCGTCGCCGGTACGCTGGTCAACAAAATGGCGCCGGCACTGCGCAAGGTGTACGACCAGATGACCGAGCCCAAATGGGTGATTTCGATGGGTTCGTGCGCCAATGGCGGCGGCTACTACCACTATTCCTACGCCGTAACACGTGGCTGCGATCGCATCGTGCCGGTGGACATCTACGTCCCCGGCTGTCCGCCGACTGCCGAGGCATTGATGTTCGGCATCGTGCAGCTTCAGGCGAAAATCAAGCGCACCAACACGATTTCGCGCGCGGGGTGAGACGAGCGTGAACACCGATACTCTCAATCGTCTCGCCGAGCGCATTCGCGGCCTGCTGGGCGACCGCGCCCGCGACGCGGTTATCGAGTGTGGTGAACTGACCGTCGTCGTCGACGCCCCGGACATCGTCGCGGTATCCGAAACGCTGCGCGACACGCCCGATCTCGCGTTCAAGCTGTTGCTCGACGTGTCCGGTATCGATTACCAGACATATGGCGAGGCCGACTGGCGCACACACGATGCGACGGTGTCCGGTTTCAGTCGCGGCGTCGCCCGCGCGCAGGAGACGGTCGACGTACGGCCCTTTCCGGGTCGTTTCGGGGTCGTCTATCACCTGCTGTCGATTGAGCACAACCTGCGCGTGCGCGTGAAAGTCTATCTGGCCGAGGATCAGCCGCGCGTGCCTTCCGTCATCGACGTGTGGCCATCTGCGAACTGGTACGAGCGTGAAGCCTTCGACCTCTACGGCATTCTGTTCGAAGGGCATCCCGATCTGCGCCGCATTCTCACCGACTATGGCTTCATCGGCCATCCGTTCCGCAAGGACTTTCCGCTCGAAGGCCACGTCGAAGTGCGCTATGACGCCGAGAAGGGCCGCGTCGTCTACCAGCCGGTGACGATCGAGAACCGCATACTCGTACCGCGGGTCATCCGCAACGACGGTCGGTTCGGCCACTGAGCGGGTACTGAAGAAGAACGCCATGCCTGAAATCCGTAACATGACCCTGAACTTCGGGCCGCAGCACCCTGCCGCGCATGGTGTGCTCCGCCTGATACTCGAGATGGATGGCGAGGTCATCGAGCGCGCCGATCCGCACATCGGCCTTCTGCACCGGGCGACGGAGAAACTCGCCGAGAGCAAGCCGTTCAACCAGAGCATCGGCTACATGGACCGTCTCGACTACGTGTCGATGATGTGCAACGAGCATGCGTATGTGATGGCGATCGAGCGCCTGCTCGGCATCGTTCCGCCGGTCCGCGCGCAGTACATCCGCGTGATGTTCGACGAGATCACCCGCATCCTGAATCATCTGATGTGGCTCGGCGCGCATGGGCTCGACATCGGCGCAATGACGGTGTTCCTGTACTGCTTCAGAGAGCGTGAAGACCTGATGGACTGCTACGAAGCGGTATCGGGTACGCGCATGCACGCGACCTACTACCGGCCGGGCGGCGTCTACCGCGATCTGCCGGAGACGATGCCGCAGTACCAGCCGACGAAATGGCGCAATGAAACGGAAGTCAGGAAGCTCAACGAGAATCGCCGGGGTTCGCTGCTCGACTTCATCGAAGACTTCACGAACCGCTTCCCGGCTTGTGTCGATGAGTATGAAACGCTGCTGACCGACAACCGGATCTGGAAGCAGCGCACTGTCGACATCGGCATCGTCACGCCGGAACGCGCGCTCGCGCTCGGGTTCACCGGCCCGATGCTGCGGGGATCGGGCATCGCGTGGGATTTGCGCAAGAAGCAGCCTTACGAGGTCTACGCCGATCTCAACTTTGACATCCCGGTCGGCGTCAACGGCGACTGTTACGACCGATATCTCGTACGCATCGAAGAGATGCGGCAATCGGCGCGAATCATCGCGCAGTGCGTGCAATGGTTGAAGGCGAATCCGGGGCCGGTGATCATTGACGATCACAAGCTGACGCCGCCGACGCGTGGCGAGATGAAAGGCGACATGGAGTCGCTGATCCATCACTTCAAGCTGTTCACCGAAGGGTACTGCGTGCCGCCCGGTGAGGTGTATGCGGCGGTCGAGCATCCGAAAGGCGAATTCGGCATCTGGCTGGTGTCGGATGGTGCGAACAAACCCTATCGCCTGAAGGCGCGCGCACCCGGTTTCGCGCACCTGTCGGCGATGAACGAACTGGCGACGGGCCACATGCTCGCCGACGTCGTCGCGATCATCGGCACGATGGACATCGTGTTCGGCGAAATCGACCGGTAACAGAATCCCGCCATGAGCAGCACATCCAGCAACGACAAGCACAGCGTTCTTTCGGACCACGCCCGGCACGTGATCGATGAATGGGTCGCGAAATATCCGGCGGAACGCAAGCAGTCGGCGGTACTCGCGGCACTGCGCGAAGTCCAGCATGAGAACCAGGGGTTCCTCACGGTGCCGCTGATGGACGCCGTCGCCGACTACCTCGACATGCCGCGCATCGCGGTCTACGAAGTCGCGAGCTTCTACTCGATGTTCGAGACGAAGCCCGTCGGCCATCACAGCGTATCGATTTGTACCAACATCTCGTGCTGGCTGCGCGGCAGCGACCGGATCGTCGAATACGTGGAGACGAAACTCGGCTGCAAGCTTGGCGAAAGCACCGCCGACGGCCGCATTTTCCTCAAGCCCGAAGAGGAATGCCTGGCCGCCTGCTGCGGGGCGCCGATGATGCAGGTCGACCATGTCTACCACGAACATCTGACGCCCGAGAAGATCGACGAGATACTGGCGAAACTCACATGAGCGACATTCCGCTGAACCTCACCTGCTACGAGACGCTCGGTCACGAGCGGCCGTGGTCGATGGACACCTATCGCAAGATCGGTGGCTACCAGGCGTGGGAAAAGATCCTGCGCGAGAAGATTCCGCCGGCGGATGTCATCGAACAGGTGAAGGCTTCGGGACTGCGCGGGCGCGGCGGCGCAGGCTTCCCGACCGGCGTGAAGTGGAGCTTCATGCCGAAGACCCCGGACGTGCAGAAGTACATCGTCTGCAACTCCGACGAATCCGAACCCGGGACCTGCAAGGACCGCGACATCCTGCGTTTCAATCCGCATGCGCTCGTCGAAGGCATGGCGATCGCCGGGTATGCGATCGGCGCGACGGCAGGCTACAACTACATGCGCGGCGAATTCCTCGACGAGCCGTATCTGCGGTTCGTCGGCGCGTTGAAGGAAGCCTATGCCGCGGGCTATCTCGGCACGAACATCCTCGGCTCGGGCGTCGATTTCGATCTCCACGACCACCTCGGCGCTGGTGCCTACATCTGCGGCGAAGAGACTGCGCTGCTCGAGTCGCTCGAGGGCAAGAAAGGACAGCCGCGCTTCAAGCCGCCGTTCCCGGCAACCTATGGCCTCTATGGCCAGCCGACGACGATCAATAACACCGAGTCGCTCGCCTCGGTGCCGACGATCCTGCGCAAGGGGCCGGCGTGGTTCACGGGTTACGGCAAGCCGAACAACGCCGGCACGAAGATTTTTTCGGTCAGCGGGCACGTCGCGAAGCCAGGCAATTTCGAAATCCCGCTCGGCACGCCGTTTCGCGCCCTGCTCGAGCTCGCCGGTGGCATGCGTGACGGACGGCCGATCAAGGCGGTGATCCCCGGCGGCTCTTCCGTCCCCGTGCTCACGGGCGAGGTGATGATGGGACTCGACATGGATTACGACTCGATCGCGAAGGCGGGATCGATGCTCGGGTCCGGCGCCGTGATCGTGATGGACGACAGCACCGACATGGTCAAGGCGTTGCAGCGCATCTCACGGTTCTACTATTCCGAATCCTGTGGCCAGTGCACGCCGTGCCGCGAAGGTACCGGCTGGCTGTATCGCATGGTGACGCGCATCGTCAACGGCCAGGGCCGGCCGGAAGATCTGGATCGTCTCGACAACGTCGCCTCGAAGATTGAGGGGCGCACGATCTGCGCCCTCGGTGACGCCGCGGCGATGCCGGTGCGCAGTTTCGTGCGCACCTTCCGCGACGAGTTCCAACACTACATCGACCACGGGTGCAGCATCCTCGCCAAGCATCCGTCCGCGGCCTGAAGCAGACAGCAGCATGAGCGAAGATCTGGTCAACATCGAAGTCGACGGACAGCCGCTGACTGCCCGCAAGGGCGCAATGCTGATCGACGTCACCGACGCCGCCGGCATCTACATTCCACGCTTCTGTTATCACAAGAAACTGTCGGTCGCGGCGAACTGTCGCATGTGTCTGGTCGAGGTCGAACGCGCGCCGAAACCGCAGCCGGCCTGCGCGACGCCGGTGATGGACGGCATGAAAGTCTTCACCAAGTCCGAAAAAGCGATCTCGGGCCAGCAGGCGACGATGGAGTTCCTGCTGATCAACCATCCGCTCGACTGCCCGATCTGCGATCAGGGTGGCGAATGCGAGCTGCAGGATCTCGCGCTCGGCTACGGCAGCGACGTCTCGCAGTACGTCGAGCGCAAGCGCGTCGTACGCGACAAGGACATCGGTCCACTGGTGCAGACCGACATGACCCGCTGCATCCATTGCACCCGCTGCTTGCGCTTCGGTGAAGAAGTCGCGGGCCTGCGTGAACTCGGTGGGACGGGTCGTGGCGAACATTTGGAAATCGGCACCTACGTGCAGCACGCGATGACGTCGGAACTGTCGGGCAACGTGATCGATCTGTGCCCGGTCGGCGCCCTGACCTCGAAGCCCTACCGCTATACGGCGCGCGCCTGGGAACTCCAGCAGCGCGATGGCATCTCGCCGCATGACTGTCTGGGCTCGAACGTGTACCTCCACGTCAAGGGCCAGGTCGTCAAGCGGGTGGTGCCGCGGGAGCAGGAGAACGTCAACGAGACCTGGTTGTCGGATCGGGACCGCTTCGCCTACCAGGGCCTCAAGAGTGAACAACGCCTGCTGGCGCCACGCATCCGCGAGCACGGGCAGTGGCGCGAGTGCGACTGGGAGTCCGCGTTCAAGTTCGCTGCCGCCGAACTGTCGGCAGTGGCCGATGCCGACGCCGAACGGCTCGGTGCGCTCGCATCGCCATCCTCGACCAGTGAAGAGTTCCTGCTGTTGCAGCGTCTGGTGCGTGGCCTCGGATCGAACAACGTCGATCATCGCCTGCGGCAGCGCGACTTCATCGGTG
>JADZCB010000046.1 GCA_020851775.1 Gammaproteobacteria bacterium | reverse complement strand
TCGCGCATCGCCTGCACGTGACGGCGCAACGTTCCGTCGCGTCACGGTTGATCGCGCGGTTTCTCGTCGGCGCCATCCTCATCTATCGCTACACGCTCTCGCCATTCCTGGGCCCGCGCTGCCGCTTCCTGCCGACCTGCTCGACGTACGCGCTCGAGGCTCTTCGGCGTCACGGACCGTGGCGCGGCGGCTGGCTCGCGATCAAACGTCTGTGCCGCTGCCATCCGTGGGGCGGTGCCGGCCACGATCCCGTGCCATGAAGGGACGTCCGTTCGCGTCGCGTCGACCCGGGCGGGACGACTCTTCAGTTGTTGACGTCCGAGAAGTCGAACATTTCACGTTCGATACCGCGCGTGCGCAGCCAGTCCCGCAGTGCGCGCCCGGTCCCCGCCGTCCATGGTTTCACCTTGTCGATTGCGACCCATTTGTAGTCCGCGATCTCATCTTCCATGACGACCACGTCTCCAGAGTGCGCACGGAGGTGATAGATGATGAGCAGCTGGTTCTTGCGGTAGAACTCGTACATGCCGATGAACGATTCGATCGTCGCATCGACGCCGATCTCTTCCTTCACCTCGCGCAGGATGGCCTCGTCGGGCATTTCGCCGGCTTCGAGAAAGCCAGTGACCAGGCCATACCAGTTCTCCGGCCAGCCGACATTGCGCACCAGAATGACCTGATTGTCCCATTCGACGATACCGCCGACGACCGGCACCGGGTTGTCCCAGTGCACGAAACCGCAGTAGCGGTTGGGGCATACGGCCCGTTCGCGGCCACCGATTTCCCGGCGGGCCATTTCGCAGGAACACTGCGGACAATATCTCATCGCTCTCCCCGTCGGCGGCCTCGCCGCCCGTCTGACATGTCGCTTCGTGCGCGGGCCCGGCGCGGAACGCCGCGCTCGTTCAGTCCTGTTCCGCCGCGCCTCCGATCGACCGCGGCGGGCGCCGCGGTGGTCGCCTGCTGCTCACTCGCCAACCCGCGCTCGCGGCGATCCTACCGCGCCTGCGGCGCCCGCGGGTGCCTCCCGGCGGCGTCGGGTGTCAAGGGCGGGACGCGCCGGCCGCTATGGCGTTTCGATGGACTCACTGCCGCCCCTCGAAGCATCCGCTCGCGTACCGTTCTGCCGCACGGTGCCGTTGCGACGTTACGTGCTCGTGGCGCTGACGCTGGTCACGCTGGTCTGGGCGCTCGCCGAGCTTTTCGCGGTGCGCGCACTCGTCACTCGCAGCTATCTGCAATTCGAACGGCAGGATGGGCTCGTCGCTGCCCGGCGTCTCGACGGCTTCCTTGTCGGGGAACTCGAACGGCTTCTGCGCATCGCCCGCGACTGGGGTTACTGGGACGAGACCCGGCACTTCGTCGATGGCGCAGACGGCGGCTACGTCGCGCGCAACATGACCGAGGATGTCTATGAAAATCTCGCCATCGACTTCGTGTTGATCGCGCGGCCCGATGGTCGAGTGCTGCACCACTGGAGCAGGACGCACGGCGGTGACGCGCTGACGGCCAACGAGATCGAAGCACTTGCCGATCGTTTCGTGTCGCGCCCTTACGGTCGCGACGTGATCGCGTCGAAGACCGAAGTTTCCGGTCTGCTCGAAACCCCGCGCGGCGTCCTGGCGCTGGCTGCGATACCGGTCCTCGACAACCAGCATCAGGCGGCACCAGCCGGCTATTTCATGTTCGGACGCGACGTAGAGGGTCAACTGCTCGGCGCAGCGCGCAGACAGCATCTGTTCGATGCGGAACTGTTCCGGCCGGGACAGTCGCACCTGCCCGTCGATGTCGCCGGCCTGTGGGCCGGTCGCGCCCATACGCCGCGCCAGTCCGCAGCGCCCGTCGACGACAATCGTCTCGGCAGCTATGTGCTGCTGTCGGATCTCGATGGCGCGGTCGTCGGTGTGTTGCGCGGTCTCACGCCGCGCGATACCAAGCGACGTTTCGAGCAGATGGGCCGTTATCTGTTCGGCATCAGCCTGCTGCTCGCCGGATTCATCGCGAGTGTGATGCTGTGGCTGCTGGAAAGACGCGTTATTTCGCCGATCGCCGCGATCGGGCGCGTCGTCGGTCGCGTCGCCCGCGACGGCGACCTCGGTCAGCGTATTCCCGCGTCTGCGCGCCGAGACGAACTTGCGCAACTCGGACGCGGGATCAACCTGATGCTGGCGCAAATTGCGACTCAGCAGCAGCTTCGCGAAGCGCGCGATCTCGCGCTCGCAGCCTCGGCGCAGAAGTCCGAATTCCTTGCCAACATGAGTCACGAAATCCGTACCCCGATGAATGGCATCCTCGGCATGCTCGAACTCGTGCTCGAAACCGATCTGACGAGTCAGCAGCAGGAGCGTGTGCAGACCGCGTATCGCTCGGCCAGGGGCCTGCTGGCGTTGCTGAACGATATCCTGGATCTATCGAAGCTCGATGCAGGAAAGCTCGAGCTGGAACGGCGGGAATTCGATCTGCGGGAAGTGATCGAAAACGTCGTGACGCTGTTCGCGCCGAATTGCGAGCAGAAGGGTCTCGCGATCTGGTGTTGCGTCGATCCAGTGCTCGGACGCTATGTCGGCGATCCGCTGCGGGTGCGTCAGGTAGTGTCGAATCTGCTCGGCAATGCGGTCAAGTTCACGTCGAGCGGCGAAATCGGGATCGAAGTGCGGCCCGGTGCTACGGCGGACGAGATCCGCCTCGTCGTTACCGATACCGGCATAGGTATCGCGGAAGATCGCCTGCCGCAGCTCTTCCAGCCGTTCACGCAGGGCGATTCATCGATGGCGCGCCGCTACGGCGGTACGGGTCTCGGGTTGGCCATCACACGCCAGCTCGTCGAACGCATGCAGGGTCACATCGACGTCGACAGCACGCC